>NZ_DBLZXX010000045.1:0-1284 GCF_057856985.1 Vescimonas sp. | reverse complement strand
AAGTCCAGATACAGATAGGCGGAGTAGAACTCCTTATTGATCTGCTCGTTGAGCAGCTTAGATACGTTAGCGTTCATGATACTTCTCCTCCATAAGATTGTCTTTTTCCTGCTCCCGGCAGGCGGGGCAGATATGCCGTACCCAGAGCGATGCTGGGATGCTCCCTTTTCATCTCCAGGAACACCTGCTCCGCCGTGGGATGCTGCTGCAGTTCCGTTACGGCGGCCAATATCTCCTCTGCGTATTTTGGCATACCGCCAACCCTCCAAATGCAAGAATGCAAGAATGAGTCTTATTATTTTGCTTTTATTATACCTATATTTTTTTCTCTGTCAACAACCACAAAGGGCTTGTGCTCCAAAAGCTGCCCCGAAGTACCTTGACAGTTTTAACTGTATCTGTTATATTTCAGTATAAACTGTATCAGTAGCAAATACAGTTATGTTGGAGGTTGATTATGCGTCAGATATTGCTTTTCGCGGCACTTGCCGCCGTGCTTGCACTGCTTCTGGTGAGCTGCGGGGGAACCAAGGGCAAGCCGGTGCCGACAGAGGAGGACGCTCCCGGCAAGGCGGCGTATCATAAGATCAGCGCTGAGGAAGCCTATGAGATGATGGCCTCGCAGAAGGTCGTGGTGGTGGATGTCCGCACCCGTGAGGAATACGACGGCGGACACATCGAGAACGCCGTCCTTGTCCCCAACGAGAGCATCGGCAGCGAAATGCCCGAGGCGCTGCCCGACAAGGAAGCCACGCTGCTGGTCTACTGCCGCAGCGGCCGCCGCAGCAAGGATGCCGCACAAAAGCTGCTGGCGCTGGGGTATCAGAGCGTCTACGACTTCGGCGGCGTCATCGACTGGCCCTACGAGCTTGTGAAGGAGGGATAAAGGGTGGACAGTTCCTTTAATCTGGCGGTTCACGCGCTGGTCTGCCTGAGCCACAGCGGACGCTCCCTCAGCAGCGAGGCGCTGGCGGAGAACATCTGCACTAACCCCACCCGCGTCCGCCGGGTGCTGGCGGGGCTGAAAAAGGCGGGAATGGTGGAGACCCGGGAGGGTCTGGACGGCGGCTATCGCCTTTGCACCGACCCCGCAGTCCTTTCTCTCCGGCAGGTGGCGGAGGCGATAAATACCCGCTTTGTGGACTGCGCGTGGCACAGCGGCGACATTGACCGGGACTGCGCCATCTGCTCCGGCATGGCGGGCGTGATGGATGCGCTGTACCGGAGCATGAATGAGGAATGCGCCGCCTATCTCTCGCACATTACGATCACGGATATTGAAAC
>NZ_DBLZXX010000044.1:0-1293 GCF_057856985.1 Vescimonas sp. | reverse complement strand
ACTGCTCAATCGGCTTCATCGTGGGGAACAGCAGCACATCGCGGATGGAGGCGCTGTCGGTGAGCAGCATCACCAGACGGTCCACGCCGAAGCCCAGACCGCCCGTGGGGGGCAGGCCGTACTCCAGTGCGTTCACGTAGTCGTAGTCCACCTGTGCCTTGCAGTCGGGCTCGATGGCCTTGCGCTCGGCCACCTGACGCTCAAAGCGGCCCTTCTGGTCGATGGGGTCGTTCAGCTCGCTGAAGGCGTTGCCGTACTCGGTGCAGTCGATGAAATACTCAAAGCGCTCGGTGAAGGCGGGGTCGTCCGGCTTGCGCTTTGCCAGCGGGCTGATCTCCACGGGGTAATCGTAGATGAAGGTGGGCTGGATGAGCTTGTCCTCCACGAAGGCATCAAAGAACTCGGCCAGAATGGAACCCTTGGTGGGCACCTCGGGCAGCTCCACGTGGTGCTCCTTGGCGGCGGCGATGGCATCCTCGTCGGACTTCCAGTCGTTGAAGTCTACGCCGGAATACTTCTTCACGGCTTCCACCATGGTCAGGCGCTCCCAGTGGCCCATGTCGATCTGCTTGCCCTGATAGGGGATGACCATGCTGCCGCAGATCTTCTGGGCAAGGCGCTTGTACAGCTCCTCCACCAGATCCATCATGCCGTGGAAGTCGGTGAAGGCCTGATACAGCTCAATGCTGGTGAACTCCGGGTTGTGCTTGGGGTCCATGCCCTCGTTGCGGAAGATGCGGCCCACCTCGTACACGCGGTCCATGCCGCCCACGATCAGGCGCTTGAGGTACAGCTCGGTCTCGATGCGCAGCACCATGTCCATGTTCAGGCTGTTGTGATGGGTGTAGAAGGGGCGGGCGGATGCACCGATCTCGAAGGGGGTCAGGATGGGGGTGTCCACCTCCAGAAAGCCTTTCTCGTCCAGATAGGCGCGGATCTCCTTCAGGATCTGGCTGCGTTTCACGAAGGTGTCCTTCACCTCGGGATTGGCGATCAGGTCCACGTAGCGCTGACGGTAACGCATCTCGGTGTCGGTCAGGCCGTGGAACTTCTCGGGCAGGGGACGCAGGCTCTTGGCCAGCAGGGTCAGCTCGGTGGCGCGCACGCTCAGTTCGCCGGTCTTGGTGCGGAACACCTCGCCCTTCACGCCGATGATATCGCCCACGTCCAGCTTCTTGAAGGCGGCGTAAGACTCTTCGCCCAGCTCATCGCGGCGGACGTACAGCTGAATGTCGCCCTTATCGTCCCGCAGGTGGGCAAAGCTTGCCTTGCCCATTACGCGCTTGGACATCA
>NZ_DBLZXX010000032.1:0-11752 GCF_057856985.1 Vescimonas sp. | reverse complement strand
TGATATGCGGAAAACCTTGATTTTAAGCCATTTTCTCATGGTGTCTTAAACATTTATGAGGGCTTATAAGAAGATTTTCCGCTATCAAATCAATAAAAAATCCCACATCAGATTTTAGACAGCCCCACCATCAGAACGGATTGACAATTCGACAAAATGTGATATAATCCCACTGTCTGAAAAAATATAAAGTTGTAGCACAGAGGTGTCTGCTCAAAAGCAGATGAAAAGGGAATCCGGTGGGAATCCGGAGCGATGCAGTCACTGTGTACGGGAGCGGCCTTGCAATCCACTGGGAAACTGGGAAGGGCAATGCCGTGACGAACGAAGTCAGGAGACCTGCCTCTGTGTGGAATCTCAAACCTGCTGCCAACGGGTTGGTTTTCCTACGAACTTATGATCCGCTGCGGGTCACCGCGCGGATGTATATGTAGTAAGAAGCACCGAGGGCGGCTGTGTGAGACACAGCCGCTTTTATATTTCTTTCAGAACAAATAATTTGGAAAGAGGTAGATTCCCCATGAAGAAAGCACTTGCCTTTCTCATGGCGGCAGTGATGCTCATGAGCATGCTGACCGCCTGCGGCAACAAGGACGTTGCCGATGACACCAAGGACAACAACGATGTGTCCACCGCCGAGGCTGATCAGGCCGCCGCCGACAAGGTCGCTGCGCTGATCGACGCCATCTACGTGCAGGAGCGCACTGAGGAGACAGACGCCCAGTGCGAGGCCGCCAAGGCCGCTTGGGACGCCCTGACCGATGCCCAGAAGGCACTGGTGGAGGGCGAGGAAGCCAGCCCCGACTATTTCGGTCTGGACACCGGTGACGCGTCCAAGGACGATCCCCGCAACCAGGATGAGATCGGCGAGAAGGAGCTGCTGGTGGTGTCCTTCGGCACCTCCTACAACGACAGCCGCGTAGCCGACATCAAGAGCATTGAGGACGCCCTGCAGGCGGCCAACCCCGATTGGTCCGTGCGCCGTGCCTTCACCGCTCAGATCATCATCAACCACATCCAGGCCCGTGACGGCGAGAAGATCGACAACATGGAGCAGGCTCTGGAGCGCGCTGTCGCCAACGGCGTGAAGCAGCTGGTGGTGCAGCCCACCCATCTGATGCACGGTGCTGAGTACGATGAGATGTGCGCCGCCATCGACAAGGTTCGTGACAAGTTCGAGTCCGTTGAGATCGCCGAGCCCATGCTGGGTGAGGTGGGCAACGATGCCACCGTCATCAACGCCGACAAGGAAGCCGTTGCCAAGGCCGTCGTCGCCGCTGCTCTGAGCGAGAGCGGTTACGAGTCCACCGCCGCCGCCAAGGAGGCCGGTGTTGCCTATGTGCTGATGGGCCACGGTACGGCTCATGTGGCCAAGGTCACTTACAGCCAGATGGCCACCCAGATGGACAAGCTGGGCTATGAGAACGTATTCATCGGCACCGTGGAGGGCGAGCCCGAGGACACCTCCTGCGAGGCCGTGATCGCAGCTGTCAAGGAAGCCGGTTACACCACCGTGGTGCTGCGTCCCCTGATGGTCGTGGCGGGCGACCACGCCAACAACGACATGGCCGGTGCGGACGAGGATTCCTGGAAGACCATGTTTGAGGCCGCCGGTCTCACCGTGAACTGCCAGATCTCCGGTCTGGGCCGTATCGCGGACGTGCAGGCTCTCTACGTGGCACACACCAAGGCTGCCATCGACGCTATCGCGTAACAAGGACTGACTTGGCTCCGGGGCGGTATATTATCGCCTCGGAGCCTTTTTCAGAGCAAGGAGGACACATAAAAATGAAGAAGTTTCTTTCCTGTCTGCTGGCACTGCTGATGACGGCATCGCTGCTGGCAGGCTGCGGACAGCAGAAAACAGATGACAACAACGGCGGCGATGTCGCCGAGCCCGCGCTGGCGGACGGCGTGTACACCGCAGATTTCAACACCGACAGCAGTATGTTCCACGCCAACGAGACCTGCGACGGCAAGGGCGTACTGACCGTGAAGGACGGGCAGATGACCATTCACGTCAGCCTCGCCTCCACCAGCATCGTGAATCTGTTCCCCGGTTTGAAGGAGGACGCACAGAAGGACGGTGCCGTGCTGCTACAGCCCACCAAGGATACCGTCACCTATCCCGATGGTCTGTCCGAGGAGGTTAACGGCTTTGACATCCCCGTGCCCGCCTTGGACACGGAGTTCGACGTGGCCCTCATCGGCAAGAAGGGCGTATGGTATGACCACAAGGTTTCCGTCTCCAACCCTGTTCTGAAGGAGGATGACGGCGATGACGCTGCCGCCATCGCATTGGCGGACGGCACTTACACCATTGAGGTAGGCTTTGAGGGCGGCTCCGGTAAATCCCATGTGCTGACTCCCTGCACCCTGAAGGTGGAGAACGGCGCTGCCACCGCCACCATCGTGTGGAGCAGTGAGAAGTATGACTATATGCTGGTGGATGGCCAGCGTTACGATGTCCTCACCACCGAGGGCGGCTCCACCTTCGAGATCCCCGTGCGGGCGCTGGATACCCCGCTGACGGTGATCGGCGACACCACCGCCATGAGCACCCCCCACGAGATCGAGTACACTCTGACCTTTGATTCCACCACGGCGGTGGAGGCAGCCCAGTGAAACGGCTGACCGCCGCGGTACTGGCGCTGCTGCTGATACTGTCCCTCTGTGCCTGCGGCACGGCAGACGCCCCTGCCAAAACAGATGGACAAACTGCCTCCATATCGTGGGATGAGTTGGTCTTTGACCGTACCATGCCCCTGCGCTATGCCCAGCAGTTTACCGTAGAGTATGCCGGAGAGAGCTACAAGCGCATCACCATCAACAACGACCGGGTGTACCTGCTGGTAGCGGAGGGCGCGGCGGTGCCTGACGGAACACCCTCCGGCGTCACTGTTTTGCACCAGCCGCTGGATCAGATCTATCTGGTAGCCGCCGCTGCCATGGACTACTTCGACAAGCTGAACGCCATCGACTGCATCACCCTCAGCGGTAAAAAGCAGACAGACTGGTATATCCAGCGTGCCAAGGACGCCATGGACAGCGGAGCGCTGGTATACGCCGGCAAGTACTCCGAGCCGGATTATGAGCTGATCCTGTCGCAGGGCTGTGATCTGGCGGTGGAAAACACCATGATCTATCACTCTCCGGCGGTGCTGGAGCAACTGGAGCGGCTGGGCATCCCCGTGCTGGTGGAGACATCCAGCTACGAGACCCAGCCCTTGGGTCGGATGGAGTGGATCAAGCTGTACGCGGCGCTGCTGGACAAGGAGGATGAGGCCGAGGCGCTGTTTAATGAGAAGATGGACAGCGTGGCGGACGTACTGGAGCAGCAGCCCACCGGCAAGACTGTGGCGTTTTTCTACATCACCAGCAGCGGCGCTGTAAACGTCCGCAAGTCCACGGACTATGTGGCGAAGTGCGTCACCATCGCAGGCGGAGACTATGTCTCCTTCGATGAATCGGCGGAGGACAACGCCCAGTCCACCATCAACATTCAGATGGAATCCTTCTACCACGGTGCAGTGGACGCCGATGTGCTGATCTACAACAGCATCATCGATGGTGAGCTGCACACGCTGGACGAATTGGTGGCACTGGATCCACTGATGGCCGACTTCAAGGCCGTCAAGAGCGGTAATGTGTGGTGCCTGACCAAAAACTTCTATCAGGAGTCGCTGGAGCTGAGCGACCTTATTTTGGATATCAACCATGCACTGACCGAATCGCAGGATGCATCCTTCCGTTTTTTGACGCGGCTGCATTGATGGAATCCTGCTTTGGCAGATAATAGGGAGGAGCAGCATGAACAAGACCCGAACACTTCGCATCTGGGGCAGCTTTTTGCTGCTCCTCCTGCTTTTACTCACATTTTTACTTTGGAATATTTTCGCGGGGAGCGTTTCGCTTTCCGCGTCTGAGATATGGCGCATTCTGCTGGGGGGCGATGTGGGCTTTACCCAGAGCCAGATCATCGTGAAGATCCGTCTGCCCCGGCTTCTCTCGGCGCTGATACTGGGCGGAGCGCTGTCCCTGTCCGGCTATCTGCTGCAAACCTTTTTCCATAACCCCATCGCAGGCCCCTTCGTGCTGGGCATCTCCTCCGGCGCAAAGATGACGGTGTGCGTGGCCATGCTGGTGCTTTTGAGCCGGGGCAAGACCACCTCCTCCGCCATTCTCATCGCGGCGGCCTTCGTGGGAGCTATGGTATCCATGGGCTTCGTGTTGCTGATCTCCCAGCGGGTCAAGCGCATGAGCCTGCTGGTGGTCTGCGGCGTGATGATCGGCTATATCTGCTCGGCGCTGACGGATTTTCTCGTGACCTTTGCCGACGATTCCAGCATCGTGAATCTGCACAACTGGTCTCTCGGCTCCTTCTCCGGCATGAGCTGGGACAACGTAAAGACTATGGCCGTTGTCTGCGGCATCACGCTGCTGCTGACCTTCCTGCTTTCCAAGCCCATCCGGGCGTACCAGTTGGGCGAGGTCTACGCCCAGAATATGGGCGTCCCCCTGCGGGCCTTCCGGACGGCGCTGATCCTGTTGTCCAGTGTGCTGTCCGCCTGCGTCACGGCCTTTGCCGGCCCCATCTCCTTTGTTGGCATCGCAGTGCCGCACCTGATGAAGTCCCTGTTCAAATCGGCGGAGCCGCTGTGTATGATCCCGGCCTGCTTTTTAGGCGGCGGCGTGTTCTGCCTGTTCTGCGACCTTATCGCCCGCACCGCCTTTGCCCCCACAGAGGTGAGCATCAGCTCCGTCACGGCGGTATTCGGCGCACCCATCGTGATCTACATGATGATCCACAGAAAGGCGGCGTGAGTATGGCATATCTGGAAACAAAAGACCTGACCGTGGGCTACCACGGCAAGCCGCTGATCGAGGACATCGCCCTCCATGTGCAGCGGGGCAGGATCGTCACGCTGATAGGCCCCAACGGCTCGGGAAAATCCACCATATTGAAAACCATCATCGGCCAACTCTCCAAGGTGTCCGGCACGGTGTTTCTGGATGGAAAGGCCATGGAGGCGCACAGCCGCAATGAGATCGCCCGGCGCATGGCCATTCTGATGACGGCGCGCATGGAGCCGGAGCTGATGACCTGCCGGGACGTAGTGAGCAGCGGCCGCTATCCCTACACAGGCCGGCTGGGCATTTTGCAGTCGAAGGATCAGGCCATCGTGGAGCGCTCCTTGGAGCAGGTAGGCGGCATGGAGTTTGCTGACCGGCCCTTCTCCGCCATCAGCGATGGGCAGCGCCAGCGGATCCTGCTGGCCCGGGCCCTGTGTCAGGAGCCGGAGATCATCGTGCTGGACGAGCCCACCAGCTTTCTGGACATCCGCTACAAGCTGGAGCTTTTGACGGTGCTCAAGCGCATGGTGCGGGAGAACGATCTGGCGGTGTTGCTGTCGCTCCACGAGCTGGAGCTGGCAGAGCGCATCTCCGATACCGTGGTGTGCGTGGCGGGCGACAGGATCGACCGCATCGGCCCGCCGGAGGAGATCTTCACCCGCGCATATATCGCAAAGCTGTACCAGATGGAGCACGGGAAGTACGACCCCTGCTTCGACAGTTTGGAATTCGTGCCGTAAGGAGTGCCATCATGGAAAAACAGGGTGTTTTTTACGCCGTCAGCGTGGGTCCCGGCGACCCGGAGCTGCTGACCCGGCAGGCGTGTCGGGTTCTGGAGGTGTGTGATGTTATAGCGGCCCCTCGAACCAAGGCCGGTCGGATGCTGGCGTTGGACATCGCCGGAGGCGCGGTGGATATGCGGGGAAAGACCATATTGCCGCTGGACTTCACCATGGCGCATGACGCGGCGGTACGGGAGGAGAGCTACCGCACGGCGGCAGGTGCCATCGAGGCGGAGCTGACGACGGGGCGAGACGTTGCCATGGTGAATCTGGGCGACGTATCCGTGTACGCCACGGCGTACTATATTTTAGAGCGCGTCCGCTCTGACGGGTTCGAGGTGGTCATGTGTCCCGGTGTCACCAGCTTCTGCGCCGTGGCGGCGCGGCTGGGGCGCAGCCTCACCCGCATGGAGGAGCCTCTCCACATCCTGCCGGGCAGTGCCGAGCTGGACAGCGCGCTGGCGCTGCCGGGGACGAAGGTGCTGATGAAGTCCGGGAGAGCCATCCGCGAGACGGTGGACGCGCTGGAAAGGCACGGTCTTGCAGCGCGTGCCGGGATGGTGGCGGACTGCGGGCTGGAGACGGAGCAGGTCTATACCGACCTGCGGCAGCTGCCGGAGGAGATCAGCTATTTTGCCACCATTGTGGCGGATTGAGAGGACACTATGCAGAGACGAGTGCCCCGGCTGGTGCTTGCCGGAACCAACAGCGGCTGCGGCAAGACCACCGTCACCTGCGCCGTTTTGCAGGCACTGGTATCGCGGGGTCTGCGGGTAGGCGCGGCGAAATGCGGCCCGGATTACATCGACCCCATGTTCCACAGCCGTGTTATCGGCGCGAAAAGCTCCAATTTGGACAGCTTCTTTTTTGACCGCGACACCATGCGCTATCTGCTGGCTCACAACGGTCAGGACTGCGATATCACGGTGATTGAGGGGGTCATGGGCTATTATGACGGTCTGGGGCTGACATCCACCCGCGCCAGCACCTATGAGACGGCGCGGGAAACGGAAAGCCCCGTGGTGCTGGTGGTGAACGCACGGGGGGCGGCGTTGTCCGTTGTGGCGGCGGTGCAGGGCTTTCTGGACTTTGCGCCGGACAACAACGTGCAGGGCGTCATTCTGAACGGGTGCAGTGCCATGAGCTACAGCGCGCTGGCGCGGGAGCTGGAAAGCCGGCTGGGCGTCCGCGCCTGCGGCTATCTGCCCCGGCTGCCAGAGTGCGCGCTGGAGAGCCGCCATCTGGGGCTGGTGACAGCGGACGAGGTGGCGGATCTGCGGGAGAAGCTGCGGCAGCTGGCGGAGGCGGCGGAAAAGACGCTGGAGCTGGACGCGCTGCTGGAGATCGCCCACAATGCGCCAGTGCTGGACTTCACGCCGCCGGTATTGCCGGAAAAGGGCGCGCCGGTGCGGATCGGCGTGGCCCGCGACCGGGCGTTCTGCTTTTACTATGAGGACAGCCTCGACCTGCTGCGGCAGCTGGGCGCGGAGCTGATACCCTTCAGCCCGCTGGCGGACGAAAAGCTCCCCGACGGTGTGCAGGGCCTGTACTTGGGCGGCGGCTACCCGGAGCTTTACGCGGCGCAGTTGGAGGAAAACCACGCCCTGCGCAGGCAAATCCGAGACGCTGTACACACGGGGATGCCCTGTATCGCCGAGTGCGGCAGCTTCATGTATCTGACGCAGTCCATCGCAGGCCGCGCCATGGTGGGTGCGCTGCCGGGGGACTGCTTTGATACGGGGAAGCTGACCCGGTTCGGCTATATCACCGCCACGGCCCGGGAGGACAATCTCCTCTGCCGCGCCGGAGAGCAGGTGCCGATGCATGAATTCCACCACTGGGACACCCCACAGCTCGGCGATGCTTTTGGGGCGGAAAAGCCCTCCGGAAAGCAGTGGCGCTGTGCGTATGCCACGGACACGCTGTACGCGGGTTTTCCCCACTTCCATTTTTACGCCAAGCCTGTCATGGCACAGCGCTTTTTGGCGGCTTGCAGAAAGGAGACGCTATGATGGAGCAAATGAAGCCTATGGACATTGAGAAGCGCAGCTTCGCCATCATCACAGAGCTGCTGGGCGACCGGCGGCTGGACCCGGAAAATGAGCTGGTCATCAAACGGGTCATCCACACCACGGCGGATTTTGACTATGTGGACAATCTGGCCTTTTCCGGCCACGCGGTGCAAAAGGCCATCGCCGCTCTGCGGGCGGGCTGCGACATTGTGACCGATACCCAGATGGCCAAGGCCGGGATCAATAAGACGATCCTCGCCTCGCTGGGCGGAGAGGTACACTGCTTCATGTCGGACGCAGACGTGGCGGCGGAGGCTAAGGAGCGCGGTGTGACCCGGGCCTTTGTATCCATGGAGCGGGCAGCAGCCCTGCCCAAGCCCTGCATCTTCGCCATCGGCAACGCCCCTACGGCACTTTTTTCGCTGGAGGAACTGATGGAGGCAGACAAGCTCCGTCCCGCCCTCATCATCGGGGTACCGGTGGGCTTTGTGAATGTGGTGGAGAGCAAGGAGCGCATCATCGAGGCCGCTGCCGCGCCCTACATCGTGTCCCGGGGCCGCAAGGGCGGCAGCAACGTGGCGGCGGCCATCTGCAACGCCATGCTCTACCAGATCAGGCGGTAGGTCATGAAGGAATTTATCATACGGGACGGAAAAAAGCTCCGTCTGGGCTACACCACCGGCTCCTGTGCCGCGGCGGCAGCCAAGGCCGCCGCATGGATGCTGCTGAGCGGCAGCAAAAAGGAGTCCATTCGCCTGCTGACACCCAAGGGCATGGAGCTGGCATTGGCGGTGGAGGACATCTATCTGTCCCCGGACTGTGTGCGCTGCGCCATCCGGAAGGACAGCGGCGACGACCCGGATATCACCCGTGACACCCTGATCTATGCCGAGGTGCGGAAAACAGAGACTGTTGGTATTGTCATCGACGGCGGACAGGGCGTAGGTCGGGTAACCAAGCCGGGTCTTGACCAGCCGGTGGGCGCGGCGGCCATCAACTCTGTACCCCGCCGGATGATCCAGGAGACCGTGGAGGAGGTCTGCGGCCTGTTCGGATACACCGGCGGCCTGTATGTGGTAATCTCCGCTCCCGATGGCGAGACGCTGGCGAAAAAGACCTTCAATCCCCGGTTGGGCATTGAGGGCGGCATCTCTATCTTAGGCACCACGGGGATCGTAGAGCCTATGAGTGAGCAGGCGCTGGTGGACACCATCCATGTAGAGCTGCGGCAGCGGCGGGAGGGCGGCGCGGATTATGTACTGCTTGCCCCCGGCAACTACGGCGTAGACTATATCAAGGGCACCATGGGCATCGACCCCGCCACGGCGGTGATGACCTCCAACTTCATCGGCGACGCGCTGGAGATGTGCCGGGAGCTGGGCTTCAGAGGGGCGCTGCTCATCGGTCATATCGGCAAGCTGGTAAAGCTGGCGGGCGGTATGTGGAACACCCACTCCCGCTATGGCGACTGCCGCATGGACATCCTGACGGCCTGTGCCGCCGCAGAGGGACTGGGCGCGGCGGCAGCGGAGGAGCTGCTCCGCTGCGCCACCTGTGACGACGCCCTGCGGCTGTTGAAGGAGCAGGGACTTTATGACGCAGTGCTGCACCGGCTGGCCGGGCGCATTGACGACATGATGCACTATAAATGCAGTGATATAGAGACGGGAGCCATCCTCTTTTCCAAGGAATATGGCTATCTTTGTGAGACGAAGGGCGCATCCAAGCTGCTGCGCCGGATAAAGGAGGACTGACAATGGTACATTTTGTGGGAGCGGGCAGCGGCGCTGCCGACCTCATCACCGTCCGAGGCGCCAAGCTGCTGGACGAGGCCGACGTGGTGATCTACGCCGGCTCACTGGTGAATCCGGCGCTGCTGGACTACACCAGGGAGGGCTGCGAGATCCACGACAGCGCCAAGCTGACGCTGGAAGAGGTTATCGCCCTCATCGAGAAGGCGGAGGCGGAGGGAAAGACCACGGTGCGTCTGCACACGGGAGATTCCAGCATCTATGGTGCGGTGCGGGAGCAGTTCGACGAGCTGGAAAAGCGGGACATTGTCTACGATGTCTGCCCCGGCGTCAGCGCCTTCTGCGGCGCGGCGGCGGCTCTGCGGGCGGAGTACACCCTGCCCGATGTGAGCCAGACCGTCATCATCACCCGCGCTCCCGGCCGCACGCCGGTACCGGAGCGGGAGTCCATCCGCTCTCTGGCAGCCCATCAGGCCACCATGGTGCTGTTTCTCAGCACCTCGCTGACGGAGCATTTGCAAGCCGAGCTGCTGGCGGGAGGCTATACAACTGACACCCCGGCGGCAGTGGTCTACAAGGCCACTTGGCCGGAGGAGCATATCTTCCGCTGCACGGTGGGGACGCTCCACGAGACGGTGACAGGCAACGGTCTGACCAAGACCTCGCTGATCGTGGTGGGTAACTGTCTGGGTGACACCTATCTGCGCTCACTGCTGTATCACCCCAACTTTACAACGGAGTTCCGCAAGGGGGCGCAATGAGAGCCGCCCTGTTTGCCTTCAGCCGCGGTGGCTGCGCCACGGCGCGGCGGATACTGGCGGCGCTGCCGGATGAGGCATGGATGTGCTATACCATGCCGCGTTTTGAAGAGCCGGGCTTTCTGCCGCTGGACAAGGCGGTATATGGCGCGAGCTTTTCCTCCGTGGACGCACTGATTTTTGTGGGGGCCTGCGGCATCGCCGTGCGGGAGATCGCCCCCTATGTCAAAAGCAAAAAAACCGACCCGGCGGTGGTTTGCATCGACGAGGCGGGGCGGTTTGTGATCCCCCTGCTCTCCGGCCATATCGGCGGCGCCAACGCGCTGGCGGTGAAGCTGGCGGAAAAGCTGGGGGCCACGGCGGTGGTCACCACCGCCACCGATGTCCGCGGCAAATTTTCCGTGGACGCATGGGCTGCCCGACACGGCTGCGTCATCTCTGACATGGGGCTTGCCAAGGCGGTTTCGGCGGCGATCTTAGAGGAGGATATCCCCCTTTGCAGCCAGTTTTCTCTGCCCGCCCCCCTGCCGGAGGGTACATTTGCCGGGGAGAGCGGCCCGCTGGGCGTCTTCATTGGCTGGCGTACAAAGGCGCACTTTGCCCGCACCCTGCGGCTTATCCCTCGCGTACTGCGGGTAGGTGTAGGCTGCCGACGGGGCATCTCCGCCGAGGCGGTGGTGCGTGCGGTGCAGACAGTGTTCGCGGAAAATGGGCTGGATACGGCGGCCATCTGCGGCGTCTGTTCCATCGACCTGAAGCAGGACGAGGCAGGCCTGCTGGCCGCCTGTGAGAAAAACAACTGGCCGGTGCATTTTTACACGGCGCAGCAGCTGCGGGATGTGGCGGGTGACTTCACTTCCTCCGACTTCGTCTGCTCCGTTACCGGCGTGGACAATGTCTGTGAGCGGGCGGCGCTGCTGGATGCCGAAAAACTGATCGTACAAAAAACAGCGCGCCGCGGCGTGACCGTCGCCGTCGCGGCGGAGCATTGGGAGGTGCGCTTTGGGTAAGGTAATTGTAGTAGGTATCGGGCCGGGCAGCTATGAGGATATGACCATTCGGGCGGATACCGCCCTGCGGGCGTGTGACGCCATCGTAGGCTACCCGGTGTATGTGGATCTGGTGCGGGATCGCTACCCCGGCAAGGAGCTTCACTCCACCCCCATGACACGGGAGGCTGAGCGCTGCCAGCTGGCGCTGGAGCTGGCGCGCAGCGGTAAGACCGTCGCCATGGTCTGCTCCGGTGACAGCGGCATCTACGGCATGGCGGCGCTGGTCTATGAGCTGCGGGGCGAGGCGCAGGAGCCTGAAATTCAGGTGGTGCCTGGTCTGACGGCGGCTTGCAGCGCCGCAGCGGTGCTGGGTGCGCCGCTGACCCACGACTTTGCGGTCATCAGCCTCAGCGATCGGCTGACGCCGTGGGAAACCATCGAAAAGCGGCTGGACTGCGCGGCGGCGGCGGATCTGACCATCGCCCTGTACAACCCCGCCAGCCACGGCAGACCCGACCACCTGAAGCGGGCCTGCGATATCCTGCTGCGCCGTCTGCCGGGAGAGCGGCTGTGCGGCATCGTGCGCAATATTGGCCGTGAGGG
>NZ_DBLZXX010000031.1:0-13444 GCF_057856985.1 Vescimonas sp. | reverse complement strand
CCTTCCCGCCGCCCAGATACTTCTCCAGCTTCTCGATCTCGCCCAGGTGCTTGATGACTTCCTTCTTGGGCAGCATATCGAAGGTGCCGTCGGCCTGCATGGTCTTCAGCTGGTTCAGACGGTCGATACGGGTACGCATGGTCTTGAAGTTGGTCATCATACCGCCCAGCCAGCGGGCGTTGACGTAGTACATGCCGCAGCGGGTAGCCTCATCCTTGATGGCCTCCTGCGCCTGCTTCTTGGTGCCCACGAACAGCAGGGACTGGCCGCTCTCGGACAGCTGACGCACGAAGGCATACGCCTCCTCCAGCTTCTTCACGGTCTTCTGCAGGTCGATGATATAGATGCCGTTGCGCTCGGTGTAGATATAGGGAGCCATCTTGGGGTTCCAGCGACGGGTCTGATGACCGAAATGCACACCGGCCTCCAGCAGAGCCTTCATGGATACGACGTTCTGATTTGCCATTTTTGTTGTTTCTCCTTTTGTTTTAGTTTGTACCTCCAGCCTCCTCCTCCCTCCGGCCAACCTTGCGGCACCGACCGGAGATCCGAAGCTGTGCGGATTCACCAGAATATGATAGCACGGCTTTTTCCATTTTGCAAGGAGAAATTCCGGTTTTTCACCGGAATTTTCCCACTTTTTTCGCCGCAGATCAGGCCTCCTGCCGGAAATACTCCGGACCGGCGCCGCACAGCGGGCATTTGTAGTCTGCCGGCAGCTCGTCGCCCTCGTAAACGTAGCCGCACACCTTGCACACGTAGCGGTGCTTTCCCTCGCCGGTGGCGTCCTCCTCCGTCTGTTCCGCCTTCACGTCGGCGGCAATGGCATCGGCCAGACGCTGCATCTGGGCCGCCTGATCCGGCCGCAGCGCCGACTTCACCGTCAGCACCGGTTCCACCGCGGACCAGCCTTTCAGCGGGGACAGCAGCGCATCCATCTTCTTACCGCTGGCCGGCGACCAGGTGCCGTTCTCGATCAGGGCGTACCGCCGGTCCGCCAGGGCGTGGGCCGCGATGTCGCGGAGCAGGTCCTCCATGGTCACAAAGATGCCCATGTTATACGTGGCGGACGCGAACACCAGATGGCTGTACTTGAAAGCGTCGGACACGACATAGGGTGCCGGCGTCACCGACACGTCGAACATCTTCACCTGCACGCCCTGCTCTGCCAGACGGCAGGCCAGCACGTTGGCGGCGTTCTCCGTGCCGCCGTACACCGAGGCGTAGGCGATCATGACGCCCCGCACCTCCGGCTCGTACCGGCTCCACAGGTCATACTTGCCCAGCAGATAGCCCAGCTCCTCCCGCCACACGAAGCCGTGGAGCGGCAGCAGCATCTGGATGTCCAGCGTCTCCGCCTTCTTCAGCACCGCCTGCACCTGGGGGCCGTACTTGCCCACAATGTTGGTGTAGTAGCGCCGCGCCTCGTCCAGATAGTCGCGGTCGAAGTTCACCTCATCGGCGAACAGCGCGCCGTTCAGGGCGCCGAAGCAGCCGAAGGCGTCCGCCGACAGCAGCAGCTTGTCCGTGGCATCGTAGGTCAGCATCACCTCCGGCCAGTGGACCATGGGCGCCGCCACAAAGTGCAGGGTGTGCCGTCCGGTGGACAGCGTCTCCCCCTCCTTGATAACGGTGATGCGCCCCGCCAGCTCCGGCCCGAAGAACTGGCCGATCATGGTCTTGGCCATGGCGCTGCACAGCACCTGCGTCCGGGGATAGTCCCGCAGCAGGTCAGCCAGCTCCGCTGCGTGGTCCGGCTCCATGTGGTGCACCACCACGTAGTCCAGCTCCCGTCCCGCCAGCGCGTGGGTCAGGTTCTCCCGAAACGTATGGCGCACCGCGCTGTCCACCGTGTCGAACAGCACAGTCTTTTCGTCTGTCAGCAGATAGCTGTTGAAGCTGATGCCCTGAGGTACATCGTACACGCCCTCAAACATCGCCAGACGCCGGCAGTCGGCGCCCACCCATGTATAATCGTCGTTGATCTTTCTCGTGCAGTACATCGTATCATCCTTTCCGCGGCCTGTGCCGGTATGATCTCCATTTTGGCGCGCCGTACCGCCGCGCCCATTTCAGCGGAAACATTATAGCAGAGCTTTCCGCCGTTTTCCACTGTTTTTTGCCCGTTCGCGCAAAAAAACACAGCGCCCCGTGAACAGGGCGCTGTGCGGGTATTCAGTTACGGCGCCAGGTGCCAGCGCTCCCCGCTGCTCAGCACCACGTCCACAGGCCCCGTCGGAAGCGCGTCAAGGCTGTCCAGCAGCACGATCTCGCAGATCGGCAGGTTCGGCAGCGGCATCTTCCCCAGCTCCTCTGGGATCTCAGGCACTTTCCCCAACAGGGCTGCCAGCTCAAAGGGCCGCGCGTCGAACCGCTCCTCCATGTTCATCCAGAGCGTACCGGCGTTGATGCCGGCTACCAAGTACTCTGCACCGTCCGCCTCCAGCCGATCCGGATCGGTATCCCCTGGGCGAAACGCGGCAGATTGCCCCGGCTCGCATACCATCAGGAGCTTCGTGCGGCCGCTCTGCTCCAGGATAAAGCCGATGGACCAGAATACCCGCCCATTGCAGGGGGGCAGCTTCTGTACTCTGGGCTGCACCTCCCGCATATTGCGGGTAAAATACGCCAATGCACCAATAATCAAGCTTTCACACCTCACATCGTCAATTCACATCAATAACTTGCCGAACTGGTACTGTAAAGAGCGATCGATAGGATTCATCCATCGGAAATCCCTCAATGCTCGTAGTATCCATATACATTGTTTCGACCCCAGCGTCGCTCCAATACGTCCCCACAGTATGATTTCCACGTGCTGTCCCACGGGCAAGAATATCAGGGCTTCCACTTGCCACCACTTTTCCAGTCGGTGTCGTTAGGCAGTAGTCTGTCACATATATTTTATCCAGCAAAAGGGTAGCATCCCAGTGAAACGTCAATGTATAGTATCCATCCATGCCACCTGTTCGGTTTGAAACAAACCAACTATACTTAGCAAAGCCAATCGCAGCTCTTGTTCCATTTTCATCAACAGAATATAAATCTACACGAACCCAGTCAACCCCTGCGTCATTCACCACGCTCGTTTCGGCTATATATTCGCAGGTAGAATCATCGACCGGTATCTCAATAACTGTTCCGTCAACTGTAATAATTGCTTTTTCATTTTCCGTAATAACAGTTGCGGTCCCACTTTCGGTTGCAGATGCAGTCGGCACTAACGAAAGAATCATCAGAATACTCAGGAGAAGCGCCGATACACATTTTTTTGTTTTCATATGTCCTCCTCTTATAGTTCTTATGATTGATACAGAATTTTTGGTGTCGATTGTCCTTTCGTGGTATAAATCCAGCTTGTTACTTACATCAATACATTGGAAACACCTCTTTCTCTAATTTGGTAAATTCAAATACAAAAGAGTGTCGTCTCAACTAATATAATTTATTATACCAAACCCGCGCGGCATTTTCTACCATTTTTTGCACATTTCTACAAAAAAACACAGCGCCCCGTGAACAGGGCGCTGTGCGGGTATTCAGATGGCCTTCTTGGCGATGTCGCACAGGGCGGCGAACGCCACGGTGTCGTTGATCGCCATCTCGGACAGCATCTTGCGGTTGATCTGGATGCCGGCGACCTTCAGACCGTGCATGAAGCTGGAATAGTTCATACCCTGGGCCTTGACAGCCGCGGAGATACGGGTGATCCACAGCTGACGGAAGTCCCGCTTCTTCAGACGGCGGCCCACATAGGCGTAGGTCAGGGACTTCATGACCTGCTCGTTGGCCATCTTGAAGTGCTTGGACTTCGCGCCCCAGTAGCCCTTGGCCAGCTTCAGAGTCTTGTTTCTTCTTTTACGCGCCATCATCGCGCCTTTTACACGTGCCATATTTCAATTGCCTCCTATTCTAACGATTCCGTCTCTTATTTGTAGGGGATCATCTTGCGGATGGTCGCCTCGGTGGTGCAGTCAGCATAGGTGGTGCTGCGCAGACGACGGCCACGCTTGGTGTCCTTCTTGGTCAGGATGTGGCTCTTGAACGCATGAGCTCTCTTGACCTTGCCGGATTTCGTCAGGTTGAAGCGCTTCTTTGCGCCGCTATGGGTCTTCAGTTTAGGCATAATATTACTCCTTCCAATATGATCCTCTGTGGGGAAACGCGGTTACTTGCCGGCCTTGGGGGACAGGAAGATGGACATGTTCCGTCCCTCCAGCTTGGCGGCCTTGTCGAGGGTAGCCACTTCGGTGCACAGGTCTGCAAACTTATTGAGAAGATCGCGGCCGATGTCGGTGTGCGCCATCTCACGGCCGCGGAAGCGGACGGATACCTTGACGCGGTTGCCGTCGGACAGGAACTTCTGGGCGTTCTTCAGCTTGGTGTTGAAATCGCCCACGTCGATGCCCGGGGACATCCGGATCTCCTTGATCTCCACCACGTGCTGGTTTTTTCTGGCTTCCTTCTCGCGCTTGCTCTGCTCGAATTTGTACTTGCCGTAGTTCATCAGCTTGCACACAGGGGGCGTCGCCTGCGGGGAGATCTTTACCAGATCCAGCCCGTGCTCCTCCGCGATGCGCAGGGCTTCTTCACCGGACACAATGCCCATCTGCTCTCCGCCTTCGCCGATCAAACGGATCTCCTTGTCGTTGATCTCTTCATTCAGTTGATGCTGTACCTTGCTAATACCGAAGCACCTCCAATCCAAAATAAAAACGCGAATGCTCTCCGCATCCGCGCAACAACACAAGCTGCCCATGGGACACTTGCTGACGCTGTTGACCTCTTTGCTCTGCGCGTGAGGTGAGGCGGATGCACCGACCTTCTTTGTTTTCCTGAGTATTGTACCGCACTTTGCCCCCGCTGTCAACTACATTTTTTTGATTTCTGACGCATAGTACCGATTTTTCCGGCCATACTGACGCTGTAACTGTTAAAAAGGAGGTGCCTCACATGGAGGAGCGCAAAAACGCCAAGACCGAGCAGAACACGAACGAGCAGAATACCCAGAACGCCAACAAGAACGCCAAGAACACGAAAAACGCCAAGAACTGCAAATAATCCCATGCACAGACGGAGAGCCGCGGCTTCTGCCGCGGCTCTTTTGCTGCATTTTAATGGGTCACGCCCAGATACTCCTCCAGCGTGATGCCGCGGTTGAAGATCTCCTGGGCCACGTCCTTGCCCACATAGCGATAGTGCCAAGGCTCATAGATGATGCCGGTGACATCGCTCTTTCCGTTGGGATAGCGGTGGATGAACCCGTAGCGCCAGGAGTTGGCCATCAGCCACTTCTGGGTGGGGGTCTTTTCCTGCTCCTCCGTCAGGTTCTGGTTGTTGATGTCCACCACGTCCACCGTAAGACCCAGCTGATGCTCGCTGGTGCCCGGTACGGCCACCACCGTGCCGGCCTCCTGCACCGCCTGGTCGTGGCTCTTGCCCTCGGCCTCAAAGGCGGCCACTTTCTTGTCGAACAGCTCCTGCTGCGTCTCCTGAGTCCGGTAGGCCGAGCAGATCAGGGGCTCGTAGCCTGCGTCGCGGCAGGCGTCCATCATCTCCTGCAGTGCGTCATAGCACCGCCGGTCGATCTGGGAGCCATTGCTCAGATCCACCAGATCCACTTCCCAGTCCGACGGCAGCGGGTTCCAGGGGTTCACCAGCGTCAGCAGCTCGTTGTCCGCCGCCGACGGCTTGGCGGCTGGCTCCTGCTGGTCGTCCTGACGGGCCAGCGCCTCCGCCGCCTGCTGTTGCTGCTGGTCCTGCTCCTGCTTCTTATTCCTGCACCCCTTCACGATGAAGATGATGCCCACGATCAGCACCGCCAGGAACACCGCCGCAATAGCGCGGTTGCGCATGGCCTCTCTGTACCGGCGCTGCCGTCTCCGTTCTCTTTCGTCCATAACTCCTTACCTCAATTCCCGGGGGTAGACCCCCGCTCTGTGCAGCTCCAGCAGCTCCGCCGCCACCCGCGCCCGGTCCTCGTGGTACGTCATGCCGAACCACCGGTCCTTGGACTGCAATACGGATACCGACAGCCTGCCCTCCTTCAGCAGCTTGCCCACCATGTTGGGCAGCAGGCACTCTGCCTTCGCATTCTCCCCCGCGTCGCGGCGCAGGAAATCCTCAAAGTACCGCTCCATCTCATCGAACACCGACGGCATGAAGCCCCAGAAGTTCATGGATACCACCGTGTCCGGCTCCAGCAGCACGCCGCTGTCCTCATCGCCGATGGTGCCGTCGTCACGCAGGCGGATCTTCAGCGTCTCATGGATGTCCGTGAGATAGCCGTCCCGCGCGTGACACACGCCGCGGGACAACGTGCCGTATCTGGTGACGGTGTTTTTCAGCAGATACCCCACCATGGTGGCCGCGCCCCGCTCCGGCAGGCGCTGCAGCTCCTCATAGATGGTACGGTAGGCGTCCACACCGTAGTAGTCGTCGGCATTGATGACGCAGAACGGCTCGTGGACGAATTCCCTGGTACACAGCACCGCGTGGGTGGTACCGAAGGGCTTGGTGCGCCCCTCCGGTATCCGGTAGAACGCCGGCACGGAGGAGAAATCCTGAAAGGCGTAGCACACCTCCACCGGCTGGCCCTCCGGCGTCCGCAGACGCGAGGCCATGTCGCCGCACAGCCGCTTCATCAGCTCCAGCATATCCGGCTTGATGATGAACACGATCTTATCGAAACCGGCCCGCACCGCGTCGTAGACGCCGTATTCCATGAGGATCTCCCCGTTAGGGCCCACGCCGTCCGTCTGCTTATTGCCGCCATAGCGGGAGCCCAGGCCCGCCGCCATAATGACTAAGGTTGTTTTCATGGTGTTCCTCCTGTATTGTCCCCCGAAACGTCCGCCGTCAGACCTGACGGCCACAACGCACAGTATAGCACAGTTTTCTCCCCGCTTCAACCGCTTTCGCTCCGCCGGACTTTAAGATTTGCCTAATTTCGCCGCAAAATTTCTTTTGCAGCTCCCTCTGGATTTTTCTGCCGGCGTCCCCTATAATATAGTATGTTTGGGACAAGCTCCGGCCTCCCGCTGCGGAGGCCGGAAATCCATGTTTAAGGAGAGAAAGCATATGAAAACATCCCAGAAGGTGATGGGGCATGTCTACGCCATCTTCACCATTCTCGTGTGGGGCAGCTGCTTCGTACTGACCAAGGAGCTTCTGAAAGGCTACACCGCCATTCAGATCATCCCCCTGCGCATGGGCCTGGCCTATGTGGCCCTGTGGGCCCTGCGCCCCAGGACATTGAAGCTCCCCTGGAAGGATGAGCTGATGTTCATCCTCATCGGCATCACCGGCGGCAGCTTCTACTTCTTCCTGCAGAACACCGCCCTGACCTACACCTACGCCGCCAACGTCAGCATCATCGTAGCCCTGTCCCCCATCCTGACGGTGATCCTGGCTCAGCTGTTCTCCCGCAGCGGGGAGCGCCTGGGCAAGTACGTCTACATCGGCGCGGCCATCGCCATCGCCGGTGTGGTGCTGGTGGTGCTCAACGGCCAGATGTCCTTCCATCTGAACCCGCTGGGCGACCTGATCGCACTGGCCGCCGCCCTGATGTGGGCCGTGTACTCCATCCTCATCAAGAAGTACACCGAGCAGTACGACAACTTCCTGGTGACTCGCCGCGTCATGCTCTGGGCGTTCCTGACCTCCCTGCCCCTGATGCTGCTGACGGACGGCATGCCCGACCTGCGCCCTCTGTTCACCACGCCGTCCATGCTGCTGAGCTGGCTGTTTCTGGGCGTGTTCGGCAACGCCGTGTGCTTTGCCATCTGGAACATCGCTTTCCAGCGTCTGGGCGTTGTCATCACCAACAACTACCTGTACGCCTCCCCCTTCGTCACGCTGGTGGTGGGCTTCCTGCTGCTGGACGAGCAGATCACCGTCATGAGCGTGGTGGGCGCCGTACTTATCACCGCCGGCGTCATTGTGGCTCTGAAAAAGCCTGCCGGCGAAAAAGCGGCGGATGTGTAACCTCGCCACCCGATAAAAACCCCCCTCCGTGCGTCTGCACGGAGGGGGGGGGTTATCGTCTTATTTCTTCCCTAACCGGCTGAAGCCCCAGAACGTCAGGGGCCATACGCATCCGGCGAACAGCACCACCAGCAGATAGCGGATACCACCGGCGATCTCCGCCGCCCCGCCGCACAGCGCGATGAGCGGCGCTTTCAGCCCCGCCCGGATGGCCAGCAGCAGTCCGAAGCCCACCACCAGCTTGATGATCTGGGCCCACCACACCGCCTGCGTCTCGAAACGGATGTACCGCCGGTCCAGAATGTTGGCCGCCAGCATTCCCAGCGTAGCGCCTGTCAGCTTCCAGGCGTTCTGCAAAGCGCTGACATAGTTGGCGGTGTCCTCCGCCGTGGTTCCCGTGTCGCCCCGCAGGTACAGATAAACGATGAACGCCGCACTGCACAGCACCATGACGCCGATCATCGCCGTCAGCACACGGGGGCGGCGGTCCGCCTCCTCCATCAGCGGGTACACCAGCAGCACCAGCGCCGCAGCGATAACGAAGGACACCCCCACGTCCAGCGGCGTGTGGACACCCAGATACATGCGGCTGAAGCAGATGACCAGCGTCAGCGCGATGCACACCACCCGCAGCCACCGCCGCCTGGTGTACCGTGCGATGCCGCCGTAGGTGGCCACCGCGTTCTGGGTGTGGCCGCTGGGAAAGGAGTATCCCGTGGCCTCGGCCCGTGCGCTCTCCACGATGGTAAAGTCAGGATTCTTCACCCATGGCCGCGGCACGCAGCACAGGATCTTCAGAAATTGATTGAGAATGGTGCCGAAAAAGCCCACCGTCATGAGGTAGTAGCCCATCCGCTTGCTGACGCACCAGAACACCGTCACGGCGATGACCATGAAGAAAAGCTCTCCGCCCATGTGGGTCACAGCGCCCAGTATCGTGTCCAGCAGCGGCGTCCGAATGGACTCCAGCGCGTATAGTAGCTTCATGCTGTCCCGTCCTTTCCGCCGCCAGAGCGGCCTGTGCCGCTATTATACACGCTTTTCTTTTTCTGCGCAACCGTTGACCCTCCGCCGCCGTTTTGCTATACTGAAGAAAACAGCACAGGAGGACACGTACCATGCACCCCACCGAGCTTCTGAATATCCTGCACACCGCGGAAAAGCTGAAGGACACCACCCGTCACTGCGACACCTCCGGCGGCCGCCGCGAAAGCGTGGCGGAACACAGCTGGCGCATCGCGCTGATGGCATTTTTCCTGCGGGATGAGTTCCCCCGGCTGGACATGGACAAGGTGCTGCAAATGTGCCTGATCCACGATCTGGGCGAGTGCTTCACCGGCGACATCCCCTCCTTCCTGAAAACCGATGCCGATACGACCCGTGAGGATTCCCTGCTGGCTCAGTGGGTATCCTCCCTTCCCGCCCCCTACTGCACCGAGATGGCGGCGCTGTACGCCGAGATGGACGCCCTGGAGACCGACGAAGCCCGTCTCTACAAGGCGCTGGACAAACTGGAGGCGGTCATCCAGCACAACGAGGCCCCTATCTCCACCTGGCTGCCCCGCGAGTACGCCCTGAACCTGACCTATGCCGACGAAAATGTGGCCTTTTCCCCCTACCTCACCGCCCTGCGGGAGGCGGTCCGCGATGAGACGAAGGCCAAGATCGACGCTAACGGCGGCATGCCGCTTTCTGCGGAATGACCCATCTGAAAAAGGAGAAACCATGCTGAACGAAAAAGGCTTTGACCAATGGGCAGAGGACTACGAGCAGAGCGTTGCTCTCTCAGATGCCGACGATCGCTATCCCTTCGCGGGATATCGTGACATTCTGGATACGATCTGCCGCAATATTCTCTCTCAGGGTGCAAAGGATGTGTTGGACATTGGCTTTGGCACCGGCACACTGAGTGCTGCGCTCTATGCCCAGGGCTGCCGCATCTATGGGCAGGACTTTTCCGCGCAGATGCTCCGCCTGGCGCAAGACAGAATGCCGAAAGCCACTCTTTTCTGCGGCGACTTCTCACAGGGGCTGTCCACACCACTGACACAGCGCACCTATGATGCCATCGTTGCCACCTACTCGCTGCACCACCTGACGGACCGGCAAAAAGTGGATTTTATCCGCAGCCTTCTTTCCCTGCTGCGGGAGGACGGCTGCCTCTATATCGGTGACGTGGCTTTCCCTTCCAGAGCCGCGCTGAAGGCGTGCCGTCTCCATGCTGGTGACCTGTGGGATACCGATGAGACCTATTTCGTTTTCGATGAAATGAAATGCTTCTTCCCACAAATGCAGTTCGAACCGCTCTCCCCCTGTGCCGGTATTCTCTCCCTGCGCCGTCACGCCTGATGCCCCCGCCGTCTCATGGCCCTCATTGATGCAGAAAGAGCTGTATATGACCGCTTTCGCGGTTATATACAGCTCTTTTTCTTACACCGTCAGTTCCACAAGGAGTCCCTCCGGTCCGGCGACACAGCCCTCATAATAGCCGTCCCCCGTGACCTGCGGCTAATGCTGGCCACCGCATAGCCGTCTCTGCGGAGTCACTGGGTCAACGCATCCACCGCCTCGCGGCTCTCCAGAGAAAACGCCGTATGGGCGCAGCCGCGCTGCCTGCATCGGCCAACTCTGGCCGGTGCATCAGCTCCAGCCGCGCACCGTCTGGACCGTCCCGCCCCTTGTCTCCGGATACGGCACCACCGGCGGCTGATCCGGCCGGTGCTCTCCGATCATTTTCTCCATCCAGATCATGTTGTACCAACGCCCGAACTTGTAGCCGCAGCTGCGGAACTCCGCCACCTGCCGGAAGCCCAGATGACTGTGGAACTCCATGCTGTTCCGCGTCACATACTCATCCTCCCGGTCCGGACAGGTAATGCAGGCGTAGAGGTTCAGCACCCCCATGTCCCGCAGCCGCTCCTCCATGGCGGCGTAGAGACGCCGCCCCATGCCGCACTTCCGGGCGTCCTGCGCCAGATAAATGGACAGCTCGCAGCACCAGTCATAGGCCGCCCTCTCCTTGAAGGGCCCCGCGTAGGCGTAGCCTTGCACCACACCGTCCCGCTCCGCCGCCAGGTAGGGAAACCGCGCCATGGTCCGGTGCATCCGCTCCCGCATCTCCTCCCGCGTCGGCGTCTCGTACTCGAAGCTGATGGCCGTGTGCCGCACGTAGTAGTCGTATATTTCCCGTATCCGCTCCGCGTCCGTCAGCACCGCGTCACGGATCACCACTTCTCCGTATTTTTCTGTCATGTTCCGGATCTCCTTTGTATATGGCTGCTTATGTATCTCATCCCCTGCGGATGGGGTGCCGTATCACCGTTTTCCACTTCTCCGGTATCACGCGCCGCGCGTCCGACAAGTAGATCTCGTGGTGCATACGTGTCTCTGACAGGTCGTTCACATATCCTTTTTCCGCCAGAAAGCTGTCCATCCTTGCCACCGTCTCCGCCTCCGTGTCGAAGGGTCCCAGGTGCATGCACTGCACGCACAGCCCCTCCTCCACCGTCAGGAACTCCACCGCGCCGCAGTCCAGCTTTTTCTTCTCCCACGCGGCCTGCTTCGCCCAGCACAGCTCCTCCTCTGTCACGAAATCCGGCAGCCGGATGACCGAGACCCACCGGAACGCCGCCTTGTCCGCAGTGCCGGTCTGCCCCTGCTGCCAGAAGCCCTCCAGCGGCGGCACCACATAGTCGAAGAAGCCGTCGATTTCATGACCGGCCCGCCCGCTCATTTTCAGCGTGTACGCCACGGTATACAGCATCTGTATCGCCTGCCGGTACGCACCCTCCGGCTGATTCGGGTCACCCTGTCCCCGCACCGCCATGTAGTGCACGGCGGGCACCGCCACGATCTCCGGCCGATCCTTCGGCAGATAAAACTCCCGATACTCCTTCTTAAAATCAAACGCCATACCGCGCTCCTTTCCACATTCAGCGCCGGTCTGCAAGCCGGTATACCGCCAGCCCATCGGAAACTCTGTCGTTGCGGAAGCCCTTCTTGCCGGCAAGGTGCATCGTCGCCGTCTGCTCCGGCACACACTCGATGACAACGTCCTTCTGTGTCTGCCGCGCCCGGTCAATGAGCCGGTCCGTCAGCTCCGACGCGTAGCCGCGCCCCCAGTACTCCGGAAACAGTACCCAGCCGATCTCCATACTGTCCGCATCATATTCGTGATAGATGACATATCCGATAAAGCGCTCGTCCTCCTGGACGGCGTACACAAGAGGCGGTTCGGACAGCCCCGCATCGTGCAGGAATGCTTCCGCCTGCACACGGTCATAGGGCGGCTCCAGATAGCGCATCACCATGGGATCTGACAGCAGCCGGTACAGCTCATCGCCATCGCCGCTGCGCATCCTTCGTATTGTGATGTCCATCCTTCGCGCCCCCCCAACGTATAGCTGTTATATCCTACCACACCCGCAACAGAAGCGCAAGAACCGACAATGGCGTATCGCCTGCAAACGGAACATATTTAAAAACATCCGGACTATTGATCTTTTCCAAAACCTTCGCTATACTAACTTTAGCGGAGTCAGTCAGCGTCGTAGTTCCGTTTTTGGAGCGCGGCTTGGCGGTTACCTCCGCTTTTTTTATTGCTTCATTATCGATCACAACATAAAGGAAGTTCTTGCCGCTCTAAGCATGTACTTCGAGCCAGCGGTGCACGTATCCCGAAACCACATCCGAAAACCAATGCACACCCTGACCGGTCTCAAAAGAGGAGCCATCCCCTCCGTGGCCGCAAAATGTACATTGCAGCTTGTTTTGCGCTGCGTGTTGATGGGAAGAACACAGCTTGAGCTGCACTCTCCACCTCTCTGACCCGTCAGGCGGTATACAATATGGATATCGTGGACGGCAACATCATCCGCAGCACCGACGGCAAGGTGCTGATGAGCCTGAAGGAGCTGGCCAAGACCGCCCAGTACAACGCCGCCAAGAGCGAGCGCATTACCGCCGAGTCCACGTTTACCATCCGCAACAACGCCTATACTTAGGCCAACAGCATAACGCAGTTTGCGTAACGTAGTTGGTTTCTAAAATACTCCTTGTGTGCTAAAGTATACGCCCGACTAAGCCATGAAGGAACGTATCCAGAAATTGCGCTCAAATAACCGGCTCACCTCAGAGCCAGGCATCCGGAGCCGCAAGGTTACAGTTCTCTTCGTGGGTCAAATTTCTGCACGGCCTGCATACAACAAGGCACATGGAATAGGAGCTATTTTTCCCTTGCTCGCAGCAGCATATCCCGTGCAGCAGTACAGTATATCTCACACGAGACGAAGTACAGCGCGCCGCACCATCTTCGCGTAGCAAAGGCATCATAAAATAAAACAAAGCCCACGACTTTTGTCGTGGGCTTTGTGTTGGCGCTACCTATCTTCCCGGGCCGTCTCCAGCCAAGTATTGTCAGCAGAAGCGAGCTTAACTTCCGTGTTCGGGATGGGAACGG
>NZ_DBLZXX010000043.1:0-1494 GCF_057856985.1 Vescimonas sp. | reverse complement strand
ACGCCCTGCTCCATCATGGCCTCAGCCACCCGCTTGAAGCCGGCGATGTTGGCGCCTGCCACCAGGTTGTAGCCCAAGCCGTACTCCGCGGCCGCGTCCACGCTCATCTGGTAGATGGTGTTCATGATCCGGTGCAGCTGCGCGTCCACCTCTTCCGCCGTCCACACCAGCCGCTCGCTGTTCTGCGCCATCTCCAGTGCGCTGGTGGCCACGCCGCCTGCGTTCACCGCCTTGCTGGGCGCCACGATCATCCCGGGCTGCTCCATCAAGAACCGCAGCGCGTCGTTGGTGGTGGGCATGTTCGCCACCTCAATGTAGTACTTCACGCCGTTGGCCGCGATCTGCTTCGCCTGCTCCATGTGCACGTCGTTCTGCATGGCCGAGGGCATCACCACATCCGCCTTCACGCCCCAGGGCTTCTCACCGGGGAAGAATTCCACGCCGAACTTCTCCGCATAGTCCTGTACCCGGTTGCGGCCGCTGGAGCGCATCTCCACCAGATACGCGATCTTCTCCTCCGTGGCTACGCCGTCCGGATCATAGATATATCCGTCCGGGCCGGACAATGTCACCACCTTGGCCCCCAGCTGCGTGGCCTTCTTACAGATGCCCCAGGTCACGTTGCCGAAGCCCGCGCAGGCGATGGTCTTGCCCGCGATCCGCTCTCCCTCGTGCTCCAGCACGTTCTGGAGATAGTATACCGCGCCGTAGCCCGTGGCCTCCGGCCGGATCAGGCTGCCGCCGTAAGAAAACCCCTTGCCCGTCAGCACACCGTTCTCCCAGGCCCCCTTCAGCCGCCGGTACTCGCCGAAGAGATACCCGATCTCCCGGCCGCCCACGCCCATGTCCCCGGCGGGCACGTCCACATCCGGCCCGATGTACCGGTACAGCGCCTGCATGTACGCCTGGCAGAACCGCATGATCTCCGCGTCCGACTTCCCCGCCGGGTCGAAGTCCGCGCCGCCCTTGCCGCCGCCGATGGGCAGGCCCGTCAGGGAGTTCTTGAAGATCTGCTCAAAGCCCAGGAATTTGATGATGCCGGGATACACGTTGGCCTGGAACCGCAGGCCGCCCTTGTAGGGCCCCAGCGCGCCGTTGAACTGGCACCGGTAGCCGATGTTCGTGTGCCACTGGCCCCGGTCATCCTCCCAGGACACCCGGAAGGTGAACATCCGCTCCGGCTCCACCATCCGGTTCAGCAGGTCCACCTTCTCATACTCCGGGTGCTTCTCAATCACCGGCTCCAGAGAGGAGAACACCTCCTCCACCGTCTGTACGAACTCCGGCTCGTTGCCGTGCTTTTTCTTCACGTTCTCGATCACGCTGGTGAGATATGCGTTCATGGCTTTTTTGGCCTCCTATTTTCAATCAGTCTTGGACTTGCTCGATACCCGCGATCTCCTTGGCCATCTGCTTCTTGGCCTGGAGGTTGCCCTGGCGGGCGATCATGATGCGCTGGGCCTGGGGAGAGCCCGCGCCGTGCATGGACTCTGT
>NZ_DBLZXX010000042.1:0-1541 GCF_057856985.1 Vescimonas sp. | reverse complement strand
GAGATGGGCCGCAATGCCCGGAGCCTGTCGGTGGACGACAGCCTGGACCGCATTGCGGATGCCCTGCTCAAGCTGGTCAAGACCCCGTAACGGAAGGAAAAAACAGAGGAAAGGAGGTGCAGCCGGATGCCGCAGAATGACCGGAACAGCCGGAATCGCAAGCGCCGCCGGGCCTACGATCAGGCCCGGGATGACCGGCGCGGCGGGCAGAGCACCCAGCGCCGCAGCAGCGCGGGTGCTGGCAGTGACCTGGGGTACAGCGGGTACGCAGGATATTCCTCCGGCGGCCACCCCATCACGAACCCCAATTATGACCCCGATGCGCCCCGCCCCAGCCGGTACACGGAGCGCACGGTGAACTACGGCTCCTACCCGGATAACAGCATCACCTTTCCCACCGGCGGGCGGAGCAGCCAGAGCGGCGCACAGCGCCCCCGCAGCGGGCAGAGCGGCCAGCGGCGCACCTCCGGGGGCAATCAGCGGAACCGCCGCCCGTCTGGCGGCCAGAACCGGAACGCCCAGCGCCGCCCGCAGAACGCCCAGAGCCGCAGCGGCCAGCGGATGCGGCCGGTGCAGGGGCAGAACGCCCGGCGTGACCCCGTCCGGCGGGAGGGCAGGAAAAAGCGGAAGCTGACCCGGGCCGCCATCCGGCGGCGCAGGCTCATGCGGCGGCTCACGGCCCTTGTCATGCTGCTCTGTGTCATCGGCGCGGGGGTCTACCTCACCGTGACGATGCTGTTCAAGATCAGCTCCATTCAGGTGCAGACAGCGGACGGTGTGGTGCAGGAGGCCGGCGGCTATACCAGCGACCAGATCCTGCAGGCGTTGGATGTCCATCTGGAAGAGAATATCTTCAGTTTTGATCCCGGCAGCAAGGCCGCCGCGCTGGAAAAAGTGTTCCCCATGCTGGAGGATATCCGGGTGGAGCGGGATTACCCCGGCACCGTGGTGGTGCGGGTAACAGAAGCCCAGCCTGCCTGGGCCATGCAGACCTCCTCCGGCTGGCTGACCCTCTCAGGCGGCCTGAAGATCCTGGAGAAGGATTCTGCCCAGCCTGCCGGTCTGCCCACTCTGTACGGCGGCGAACCGGTCTCTGCCGAGCCCGGCGAACAGCTGACCTTTGCGGCGGAGCCCAAGGCCGACAGCACCCCGGACAGCACCCCGGACAGCGCCGCCGACAGCAGCGCCTCCGGCACTGTTGAGGAGGAGGCGGACCAGCGGCTGGAAAGCCTGAACACCCTGCTGGCTGCGCTGGATGCCGCAGGCATGAGCGCCGACGTGACCCGCATCGAGTTTGCGGATGTGGACGAGATGGCCTTCCTCTATCAGGACCGCATCAGCGTCTGGCTGGGCACCCTGAACGAGCTGGAATATAAGCTCAAGCTGGCAAAGCACGTCCTGCTGAATGAGGACGGCAAGGGCTGTGCCGCGACCGACACAGGAAAGCTGGACTTCACCCATATCAGCATGTCCAGCACCCGCAAGTTCACCTTTGCACAGGGTGAGCCGGAGCTGCCCTCCGGCTACATCTTGCCTGAACC
>NZ_DBLZXX010000041.1:0-1586 GCF_057856985.1 Vescimonas sp. | reverse complement strand
AAACAGTCTATGGACGGCAATACCGCTGCGGCGCATGTAGCTTATGCATTCACCGATGTGGCTGCCATCTACCCCATCACCCCCTCCAGCCCCATGGCCGACACCGTTGACCAGTGGAGCGCTGCAGGCCTGAAGAACATCTTCGGCAACCAGGTCAAGGTTGTTGAGATGGAGTCCGAGGCCGGCGCCGCAGGCGCTGTCCACGGTTCTCTCGGTACCGGTGCCATCACCACCACCTTTACCGCTTCCCAGGGTCTTCTGCTGATGATCCCCAACATGTACAAGATCGCCGCTGAGCAGCTGCCCTGCGTCTTTGACGTTTCTGCCCGTACCGTTGCTACCCAGTCCCTGAACATCTTCGGTGACCACAGCGACGTTATGGCCGTTCGTCAGACCGGCTTTGCCATGCTGGCCGAGAGCAACCCGCAGGAGGTCATGGACCTGTCTCCCGTTGCTCACCTGTCCGCTATCGAGGGCCACGTTCCGTTCGTGAACTTCTTCGACGGCTTCCGTACCTCCCACGAGATCCAGAAGATCGAGAAGTGGGACTACGAGGACCTGAAGGAAATGTGCAACATGGAGGCTGTCGAGGAGTTCCGTGCCAAGGCCCTGAACCCCGAGCACCCCAAGATGCGCGGTTCCCACGAGAACGGCGACGTCTTCTTCCAGCATCGTGAGGCCTGCAACCCCGCTTACGAGGCTCTGCCTGCCGTTGTTGAGAAGTACATGGCCAAGATCAACGAGAAGCTGGGCACCAACTACGACCTGTTCAACTACTACGGCGCCGAGGATGCTGACCGCGTCATCATCGCCATGGGCTCCATCTGCGACGTCGCAGAGGAGGTCGTTGACTACCTGACCGCCAAGGGCGAGAAGGTCGGCCTGGTTCTGGTCCGCCTGTACCGTCCCTGGGTCTCCAGCGCCCTGCTGAAGGTCCTGCCCAAGACCGTCAAGAAGATCGCCGTTCTGGACCGCACCAAGGAGCCCGGCTCCCTGGGCGAGCCCCTGTACCTGGATGTCGCCACCACCCTGCGTGAGGCCGGCATGAACGACGTCGTCCTGACCGGCGGCCGCTACGGCCTGGGCTCCAAGGACACCCCGCCGTCCAGCGTCTTTGCTATCTACACCGAGCTGGAGAAGGACGCTCCGAAGTCCCGCTTCACCATCGGCATCACCGACGACGTGACCAACCTCAGCCTGCCTGAGGTCAAGCCCGCTCCCATCACCTCCGCCCCCGGCACCAAGGAGTGCAAGTTCTGGGGTCTCGGCGGCGACGGTACTGTCGGTGCCAACAAGAACTCCACCAAGATCATCGGCGACCATACTGACAAGTACATTCAGGCTTACTTCCAGTATGACTCCAAGAAGACCGGCGGTGTCACCATCAGCCACCTGCGTTTCGGCGACAAGCCCATCCGCAGCCCCTACTACATCAATCAGGCTGACTTCGTTGCCTGCCACAACCCCGCCTACATCCACATGGGCATGAAGATGGTGCAGGACGTTAAGCCCGGCGGCGTCTTTATGATCAACTGCCAGTGGACCGATGCCGAGCTGGACGAGCACCTGAATGCTGCCGACAAGAA
>NZ_DBLZXX010000030.1:0-15267 GCF_057856985.1 Vescimonas sp. | reverse complement strand
CCTACCCCTGCGGCCATTATCCCGTGTTTGAGGGATACGATCACATGCAATATCAGATTCGCGATCCAAAGGGGTTCGCCGAAATGCTGGCACACATCGCCGAGCGTGACTGTATGCCGGAACTGCCATTTATCAGAAAGTGAGTGATACCCACGAAATATAAAATTGAGAAAAACACCGTGCAGGAAACGCTGGTCATTCCGCTTTATTCCCGGAAACTATGCACGGAGCTGTACCCAAACCTTTTTCAAGATGAAACGGCGGTGCGGCTGATTAACGAGATCGACTACGATTTTTCAGAGGCGGAGAAAAACTCCCGCGGCCTGATGCAGCGTTTCGGCTCGCTTGAGGTGGCCATGCGGCAGAATGACCTTGCTTTTGAGGTGCAGGATTATCTGAAAGGCCACCCCAATGCGGCGGTGGTCAATCTGGGCTGCGGGCTGGACAGCACTGGAAGAAGCTGCGACAACGGCAGCTGTAACATTTACAATCTGGACTTTCCCGATGTCATAGCCGTGCGTAACGAGCTTTTGCCCGCCGGGGAGCGTGAGGAAAATATCCCATGCGATTTGAACAATACCGAATGGTTTAGAAAAATTGACTCTTCAAACGGTGCGGTATTCTTTGCCTCCGGCGTGTTCTATTACTTCCTGACCGAGCAGGTCAAAGCTCTTGTGCAGGGTATGGCAGACGCCTTCCCCGGCGGTGTGCTGGTGTTTGACGCTGCAAATCGGACGGCGGTGAAGATGATTGCAAAAACATGGCTCAAAAGCGCGAAAATCAAGGATGTCGGCGCATATTTCGCGGTTTCGGACGCTCCCCAAGAGATCGGGGCGTGGGACAGCCGCTTGCAGGTCTCCAGCCGGAGCTATATGTTGGGCTACAATGATTTGAAAGACCCCTCTGTCAGCAGATTTTTCCGTTTCCTTGCCAAAGTCGGTGACGGAATGATGAAGATGCAGATCGTGAGGATCAAATTCGGCGGCAGGTAATGAAATACACCGGGATGCCTTGGGACATATGGGCGTTGATTACACCGTTGTTTTGAGAGCAGCTTCGGAAAGAAGAAACAGTAAGATCATTCCGATGCCGCCATCGCGGCCATCGGTTTGACATATATATTTTATATAGGAGGACAATCATTATGAAAAAAATCGGTTTATTTGCAGCAGGTGTGCTGTTCGGCACAGCGGGTATCAAGCTGCTGGGCAGCAAGGATGCCAAGAAAGTCTACGCCCACACCACTGCAGCCGCACTGCGTGCCAAGGAAGGCGTGATGAAAACGGTCACGGCGGTGCGTGAGGGTGCGGAGGATGTTTACGCCGATGCGAAGGCCATCAACGAATGCCGCGCAGAGGCGGAGGCCGCCGCTGTGGTGGAGGACGCTTCCGCGGAGGAAGCCAAGGCGGAGTGATCCATGAAATGCACGATCCTACATGATTTACCGGGGCGGCTGCGGGTACACCTGTGCTGCGGGCGGATGAGCTTATCCCAGGCGGATGTGCTGGAATACTATCTGCTGGCGGTGGACGGCGTGCGCTCCGTCAAAGTCTACGACCGGACGCAGGACGCGGTGGTGCTCTATGACGCGGAGCGTGGAAGCATACTCCGTACGCTGGCACGTTTCTCCTTCGCCGAGGCGGAGGCCATGGAGCTGGTGCCGGAGCATACCTCCCGTGCGCTGAACCGGGAGTTTGAGGACAAGCTGGCGGTCGCCGTCATGCGGCGGTGCGTCTCCAAGCTGTTTCTGCCTGTACCCATCACCACGGCGCTGGCACTGCTCCGCTCCGTAAAGTACATCCGGGAGGGGCTTTCGGCACTGTGGCACGGCAAACTGTCCGTCGCCGTGCTGGATGCCACCGCCGTTACGGTGTCCATGGCACGGGGCGATTTTGCCACCGCAGGCTCTGTCATGTTCATGCTGCATTTAGGCGAAATTCTGGAGGAGTGGACCCACAAAAAGTCCGTGGCCGACCTCGCTTCCGCCATGAGCCTGCGGGTGGACAGCGTCTGGCAGCAGGTAAACGGCGCCGAGGTGCTGACGAAGATCACCGACGTGAAGCCGGGGGACCGTATCGTGATCCGCACCGGCGGCATGATCCCGCTGGACGGCCGGGTGGTGGAGGGCGAGGCCATGGTGAACCAGTCCTCCCTCACCGGCGAGTCCATGCCCGTGGCGAAGCACCCCGGCAGTCCCGTCTATGCCGGAACGGTGGCGGAGGAGGGCGAGTGCGTCATCTCCGTGGAGAAATCCTCCGGCAGCGGGCGGTATGACCGGGTAGTTCGCATGATCGAGGAGTCGGAGAAGCTGAAATCCACCGCCGAGGACAAGGCGTCCCGGATGGCGGACAGGCTGGTACCCTACACGCTGGGCGGCACGGTACTGACGTATCTGCTGACCCGGAACGTGACGAAAATGCTGGCGGTGCTGATGGTGGACTTCTCCTGCGCCCTGAAGCTGGCCATCCCCATCGCGGTGCTGTCCGCCATGCGGGAGAGCAGCGGCTATCACATCTCCGTCAAGGGCGGACGCTTTTTGGAGGCGGTGGCCAAGGCGGACACCATTGTGTTCGACAAGACCGGCACGCTGACCTATGCGACACCCACCGTGGCGGCGGTCATCCCCTTCGGCGGACACGATGAGGCGGAAATGCTGCGCCTTGCCGCCTGCCTGGAGGAACATTACCCCCATTCCATGGCAAACGCCGTGGTGGCGGAGGCAAAGCGGCACGGGCTCACCCACGAGGAGTACCATTCGCAGGTGCAGTATGTGGTGGCCCACGGCATCTCCAGCATGGTGGAGGGCAAGAAGGTCATCATCGGCAGCGCCCACTTTGTCTTTGAGGACGAGGGCTGCCGCATCCCGGAGGGAGAGAAGCCGAAATTTGACGCGCTGCCAGCCGCGTATTCCCAGCTGTATCTCTGCATAGACGGGGAGCTGGCGGCGGTGATCTGCATCCACGATCCCCTGCGCCGGGAGGCACGGGAGGCGGTGAGGGCGCTGCACGAGAGCGGCTTTGCCAACGTGGTGATGATGACCGGCGACAACCGCCGCACGGCGGAGGCTGTGGCCGCCGAGGTGGGCGTGGACGCCGTGTACGCCGAGGTGCTGCCGGAGGACAAGGCCGCGTTTATCCGGCAGGAAAAGGAAAAGGGACACACCGTTATCATGGTGGGCGACGGCGTCAACGATTCTCCCGCCCTCTCCGAAGCGGACGCGGGCATCGCCATCTCCACCGGTGCGGCCATCGCCCGGGAGATCGCCGACATCACCGTTGCCTCGGAGGATCTGTTTGCGCTGGTAACACTGCGCAGGCTCGGTGAGGCACTGATGGAGCGTATCCACGGCAGCTACCGCTTCATCGTGGGCTTCAACCTGGCGCTGATCGCACTGGGCGTGGCGGGGGTACTGCCGCCCACCACCTCGGCATTGCTGCACAACGGGTCCACCCTGGGCATCAGCCTGCGGAATATGACCGACCTGCTGGACGATGAAGAAAATACCCAAAAATAAACAAGCAAGTGAGGGAGCAGAGAGGCGGCAAGGTGCTTCTCTGCTCCTTGCAATCGCTGTGGGGAGAATACATTGCAATAACAGCAAATCCGGCATGCACGAATCAATAGATTTTAGATATCCGCCATCAGAACGGATTGACAATTCGACAAAATGTGATATAATCCCGCTGTCTGGAAAAATATAAAGTTGTAGCACAGAGGTGTCTGCCCAAAAGCAGATGAAAAGGGAATCCGGTGCGAATCCGGAACGATGCAGTCACTGTGTACGGGAGCGGCCCTGCAATCCACTGGGAAACTGGGAAGGGCAATGCCGCGATGAACGAAGTCAGGAGACCTGCCTGTGTGTGGAATCTCAAGCCTGCTGCCAACAGGTTGGTTTTCCTACGAACTTATGATCCGGCGCGGTGGACCGCACGGATGTGTATGTAGTAAGAAGCACCGAGGGCGGCTGTGTGAGACGCAGCCGTTTTTATATTTCTTTCAGAACAAATATTTTAGAAAGAGGTAGATCCCCCATGAAGAAAGCACTTGCCTTTCTGATGGCGGCTGTGATGCTGATGAGCATGCTGACCGCCTGCGGCAACAAGGACAATGCTGCCGACACCAACGACGCTGACAACAACAATGTGAACACTGAGGAAACCGACAAGGCCGCCGCCGACAAGGTTGCCGCTCTGATCGACGCCATCTACGTACAGGAGCGCACCGAGGAGACCGACGCCCAGTGTGAGGCCGCCAAGGCCGCTTGGGATGCCCTGACCGACGCCCAGAAGGCTCTGGTGGAGGGTGAGGAAGCCAGCCCCGACTATTTCGGTCTGGACACCGGTGACGCGTCCAAGGACGATCCCCGCAACCAGGACGAGATCGGCGAGAAGGAGCTGCTGGTGGTGTCCTTCGGCACCTCCTTCAACGACAGCCGCGTAGCCGACATCAAGAGCGTTGAGGATGCCCTGCAGGAGGCCAATCCCGATTGGTCCGTGCGCCGCGCTTTCACCGCGCAGATCATCATCAACCACATCCAGGCCCGTGACGGCGAGAAGATCGACAACATGGACCAGGCTCTGGAGCGCGCTGTCGCCAACGGTGTGAAGCAGCTGGTGGTGCAGCCCACCCATCTGATGCACGGTGCTGAGTACGACGAGATGTGCGCCGCCATCGACAAGGTTCGCGACCAGTTTGACTCCGTTGAGATCGCCGAGCCCCTGCTGGGCGAGGTGGGCGACGATGCCACCGTTATCAACGCCGACAAGGAAGCCGCCGCCAAGGCCGTCGTGGCTGCTGCCCTCGAGGAGAGCGGCTATGAGTCCACCGCTGCCGCCAAGGATGCCGGTGTTGCCTATGTGCTGATGGGCCACGGTACGGCTCATGTGGCCAAGGTCACCTACAGCCAGATGGCTACCCAGATGGCCAAGCTGGGCTACGAGAACGTGTTCGTGGGCACCGTGGAGGGCGAGCCTGAGGAGACCTCCTGCGAGGCCGTGATCGAGGCCGTCAAGAACGCCGGCTACACCACCGTGGTGCTGCGTCCCCTGATGGTCGTGGCTGGCGACCATGCCAACAACGACATGGCCGGTGCTGACGATGACTCCTGGAAGACCATGTTTGAGGCCGCCGGCTTCACCGTGAACTGCCAGATCTCCGGTCTGGGCCGTATCGCGGACGTGCAGGCCCTCTATGTGGCCCACACCAAGGCTGCCATTGACGCCATCGCGTAACAAGGACTGAACGGGCTCCGGGGCGGTATACCATCGCCTCGGAGCCTTTTTCAAAGCAAGGAGGGCTTAACTATGAAGAAAATTTTTTCCTTTCTGCTGGCTGTTCTGATGATGGCAGCGCTGCTGGTGGGCTGCGGACAGCAGCAGGCCGATGCCTCCGGCAACGATGCGCCTGACCAGCACGCTCTGGCGGACGGTGTATACACCGCCGACTTCAATACCGACAGCAGCATGTTCCACGCCAACGAGACCTGCGACGGCAAAGGCGTGCTGACCGTGAAGGACGGCCAGATGACCATCCACGTCAGTCTGGCCTCTACCAGCATCGTCAATCTGTTCCCCGGTCTGAAGGAGGACGCCCAGAAGGACGGCGCCGCGCTGCTCCAGCCCACCAAGGACACCGTCACCTATCCCGACGGTCTGACTGAAACGGTCAATGGCTTTGATATCCCCGTTCCCGCGCTGGATGAGGAGTTCGATGTGGCCCTCATCGGCAAGAAGGGCGTATGGTATGACCACAAGGTGTCCGTCTCCAACCCTGTCCTGAAGGAGGATGACGGCGATGACACTGCCGCCATCGCATTGGCGGACGGCACCTACACCATTGAGGTAGGCTTCGAGGGCGGCTCCGGTAAGTCCCATGTGCTGACCCCCTGCACCCTGAAGGTGGAGAACGGCACTGCCACCGCCACCATCGTGTGGAGCAGTGAGAAGTACGACTATATGCTGGTGGACGGTCAGCGCTATGACGTTCTCACCACCGAGGGCGGCTCCACCTTTGAGATCCCCGTGCGGGCGCTGGATACCCCGCTGACGGTGATCGGCGATACCACCGCCATGAGCACCCCCCACGAGATCGAGTACACTCTGACCTTCGATTCCTCCACCGCTGTGGAGGCCGCCCAGTGAGGCGTTTTCTCGCCGGGCTGCTGGCGGCGCTGACGGTCTTGTCCCTCTGCGCCTGCGGCGCGGCTGACGCTCCCGCCAAAACAGACGGACAAACCGCCTCCGTATCGTGGGATGAGTTGGTCTTTGACCGTACCATGTCCCTGCGCTACGCGGAGCAGTTCACTGTGGAGTACGCCGGAGAGAGCTACAAACGCATCACCATCAACAATGACCGGGTGTACCTGCTGGTGGCGGAGGGCGCAGCGGTACCCGAGGGGATCCCCTCCGGCGTCACCGTTTTGCAGCAGCCGCTGGACCAGATCTATCTGGTAGCCGCCGCCGCTATGGACTACTTCGACAAGCTGAACGCCATCGACTGCATCACCCTCAGCGGTAAAAAGCAGTCGGACTGGTATATCCAGCGTGCCAAGGACGCCATGGACAGCGGAGCGCTGGTATACGCCGGCAAGTACTCCGAGCCGGATTATGAGCTGATCCTGTCGCAGGGCTGTGATCTGGCGGTGGAAAACACCATGATCTATCACTCTCCGGCGGTGCTGGAGCAACTGGAGCGGCTGGGCATCCCCGTGCTGGTGGAGACATCCAGCTACGAGACCCAGCCCTTGGGTCGGATGGAGTGGATCAAGCTGTACGCGGCGCTGCTGGACAAGGAGGATGAGGCCGAGGCGCTGTTTAATGAGAAGATGGACAGCGTGGCGGACGTACTGGAGCAGCAGCCCACCGGCAAGACTGTGGCGTTTTTCTACATCACCAGCAGCGGCGCTGTAAACGTCCGCAAGTCCACGGACTATGTGGCGAAGTGCGTCACCATCGCAGGCGGAGACTATGTCTCCTTCGATGAATCGGCGGAGGACAACGCCCAGTCCACCATCAACATTCAGATGGAATCCTTCTACCACGGTGCAGTGGACGCCGATGTGCTGATCTACAACAGCATCATCGATGGTGAGCTGCACACGCTGGACGAATTGGTGGCACTGGATCCACTGATGGCCGACTTCAAGGCCGTCAAGAGCGGTAATGTGTGGTGCCTGACCAAAAACTTCTATCAGGAGTCGCTGGAGCTGAGCGACCTTATTTTGGATATCAACCATGCACTGACCGAATCGCAGGATGCATCCTTCCGTTTTTTGACGCGGCTGCATTGATGGAATCCTGCTTTGGCAGATAATAGGGAGGAGCAGCATGAACAAGACCCGAACACTTCGCATCTGGGGCAGCTTTTTGCTGCTCCTCCTGCTTTTACTCACATTTTTACTTTGGAATATTTTCGCGGGGAGCGTTTCGCTTTCCGCGTCTGAGATATGGCGCATTCTGCTGGGGGGCGATGTGGGCTTTACCCAGAGCCAGATCATCGTGAAGATCCGTCTGCCCCGGCTTCTCTCGGCGCTGATACTGGGCGGAGCGCTGTCCCTGTCCGGCTATCTGCTGCAAACCTTTTTCCATAACCCCATCGCAGGCCCCTTCGTGCTGGGCATCTCCTCCGGCGCAAAGATGACGGTGTGCGTGGCCATGCTGGTGCTTTTGAGCCGGGGCAAGACCACCTCCTCCGCCATTCTCATCGCGGCGGCCTTCGTGGGAGCTATGGTATCCATGGGCTTCGTGTTGCTGATCTCCCAGCGGGTCAAGCGCATGAGCCTGCTGGTGGTCTGCGGCGTGATGATCGGCTATATCTGCTCGGCGCTGACGGATTTTCTCGTGACCTTTGCCGACGATTCCAGCATCGTGAATCTGCACAACTGGTCTCTCGGCTCCTTCTCCGGCATGAGCTGGGACAACGTAAAGACTATGGCCGTTGTCTGCGGCATCACGCTGCTGCTGACCTTCCTGCTTTCCAAGCCCATCCGGGCGTACCAGTTGGGCGAGGTCTACGCCCAGAATATGGGCGTCCCCCTGCGGGCCTTCCGGACGGCGCTGATCCTGTTGTCCAGTGTGCTGTCCGCCTGCGTCACGGCCTTTGCCGGCCCCATCTCCTTTGTTGGCATCGCAGTGCCGCACCTGATGAAGTCCCTGTTCAAATCGGCGGAGCCGCTGTGTATGATCCCGGCCTGCTTTTTAGGCGGCGGCGTGTTCTGCCTGTTCTGCGACCTTATCGCCCGCACCGCCTTTGCCCCCACAGAGGTGAGCATCAGCTCCGTCACGGCGGTATTCGGCGCACCCATCGTGATCTACATGATGATCCACAGAAAGGCGGCGTGAGTATGGCATATCTGGAAACAAAAGACCTGACCGTGGGCTACCACGGCAAGCCTCTGATCGAGGACATCGCCCTCCATGTACAGCGGGGCAGGATCGTCACGCTGATAGGCCCCAACGGCTCGGGAAAATCCACTATATTGAAAACCATTATCGGCCAGCTCTCCAAGGTGTCCGGCACGGTGTTTCTGGATGGAAAGGCCATGGAGGCGCGCAGCCGCAATGAGATCGCCCGGCGCATGGCCATTCTGATGACGGCCCGCATGGAACCGGAGCTGATGACCTGTCGGGACGTGGTGAGCAGCGGCCGCTATCCCTATACCGGGCGGCTGGGCATTTTGCAGCCGGAGGATCAGGCCATCGTGGAGCGCTCCTTGGAGCAGGTAGGCGGCATGGAGTTTGCCGACCGCCCCTTCTCCGCCATCAGCGATGGGCAGCGCCAGCGCATCCTCTTGGCGCGGGCGCTGTGTCAGGAGCCGGAGATCATCGTGCTGGATGAGCCCACCAGCTTTCTGGACATCCGCTACAAGCTGGAGCTTTTGACGGTACTCAAGCGCATGGTGCGGGAAAACGATCTGGCGGTGCTGCTGTCGCTCCACGAGTTGGAGCTGGCGGAGCGCATCTCCGACACCGTGGTGTGCGTGGCAGGCGACAGGATTGACCGCATCGGCCCGCCGGAGGAGATCTTTACACGGGCGTATATCGCAAAGCTGTACCAAATGGAGCACGGGAAGTACGACCCTTGCTTCGACAGTCTGGAATTCGTACCGTAAGGAGTGCTATCATGGAAAAACAGGGCGTTTTTTACGCCGTCAGCGTGGGTCCCGGCGACCCGGAACTGCTGACCCGGCAGGCGTGCCGGGTGCTGGAGGCGTGTGACGTTATCGCGGCTCCCCGGATGAAGTCCGGACGGATGCTGGCGCTGGACATTGCCGCCGGGGCGGTGGATATGCAGGGCAAGACCGTCTTGCCGCTGGACTTCACCATGGCGCATGACGCAGCGGTACGAGAGGACAGCTACCGCACGGCGGCAGCCGCTATCGAAGCCGAGCTGGCGGCGGGGCGGGACGTGGCCATGGTGAATCTGGGCGACGTGTCCGTGTACGCCACGGCCTGCTATATTCTGGAGCGCATCCGCGCTGACGGGTTTGAAACGGTGATGTGTCCCGGCGTCACCAGCTTCTGCGCCGTGGCGGCTCGGCTGGGACGCAGTCTCACCCGTATGGACGAGCCTCTCCACATCCTGCCGGGCAGCGCCGAGCTGGACAACGCGCTGGCGCTGCCGGGAACGAAGGTCATCATGAAGTCCGGCAAGGCCATCCACGAGACGGCGGCGGCGCTGGAGCGCCGCGGTATGGCGGCAAACGCCGGGATGGTGGCGGACTGCGGGCTGGAGACAGAGCAGGTCTACACCGATCTGCGGCACTTGCCGGAGGAGATCAGCTATTTTGCCACCATCGTGGCGGATTGAGAGGGCGCTATGGAGCAAAAAGTCCCCCGGCTGGTGCTGGCCGGTACCAACAGCGGCTGCGGCAAGACCACCGTCACCTGCGCCGTTTTGCAGGCGCTGGTAACGCGGGGTCTGCGGGTAGGCGCGGCAAAATGCGGCCCGGATTATATCGACCCCATGTTCCACAGCCGGGTCATCGGCGCGAAAAGCTCCAACCTCGACCCATTCTTTTTTGACCGCGACACCATGCGCTATCTGCTGGCCCACAACGGCGAGGGCTGCGATATCACAGTGATCGAGGGCGTCATGGGATACTATGACGGTCTGGGCCTCACCTCCACCCGCGCCAGCACCTACGAGGCGGCGCGGGAAACCGAAAGCCCCGTGGTGCTGGTGGTCAACGCCCGGGGCGCGGCGCTGTCGGTTCTGGCGGCGGCGGAGGGCTTTCTCCGCTTCGCGCCGGACAGCGGTATCCGGGGCGTCATCCTCAACGGGTGCAGCGCCATGAGCTACGGCCCGCTGGCGCGGGAGCTGGAAAACCGTCTGGGCGTCCGCGCCTGCGGCTACCTGCCCCGTCTGCCGGAGTGTGCGTTGGAGAGCCGCCATCTGGGGCTCATCACCGCGGACGAGGTAGCCGACCTGCAAGAGAAGCTTCGCAAGCTGGCGGCTGAGGCGGAAAAAACGCTGGACATAGCCGCTCTGCTGGAAATCGCGGCTGCCGCGCCGCCGCTGGACTTTACGCCGCCGGTGCTGCCGGAGGCAGGCGCGCCGGTGCGTATCGGCGTGGCGCGGGACCGGGCGTTCTGCTTTTACTATGAGGACAGCCTCGACCTGCTGCGGCAGCTGGGTGCGGAGCTGGTACCCTTCAGCCCGCTGGCGGATGAGCGGCTCCCCGACGGCGTGCAGGGTCTGTACTTGGGCGGTGGCTACCCGGAGCTGTATGCGACGCAGTTGGAGGCAAACCACACCCTGCGCAGGCAGATCAGAGGCGCTGTACACGCGGGAATGCCCTGCATCGCCGAGTGCGGCGGCTTTATGTACCTGACGCAGTCCATCGCGGGCCACGCCATGGCAGGTGCGCTGCCCGGTGACTGCTTTGACACGGGAAAGCTGACCCGGTTCGGCTACATCACTGCCACGGCGCAGGAGGACAGCCTCCTCTGCCGCGCCGGAGAGCAGGTACCTATGCATGAATTCCACCACTGGGATACCCCCCGGCCCGGCGGCGCTTTTCTGGCGGAAAAGCCCTCCGGCAAGCAGTGGCGCTGTGCGTATGCCACGGACACGCTGTACGCGGGGTTCCCCCACTTCCATTTTTACGCCAAGCCCGTCATGGCACAGCGCTTTTTGGCGGCTTGCAGAAAGGAGACGCTATGATGGAGCAGATGAAGCCTATGGATATCGAGAAGCGCAGCTTTGCCATCATCACCGAACTGCTGGGTAACCGGCGGCTGGACCCGGAAAACGAGCTGGTCATCAAGCGAGTCATCCACACCACGGCGGACTTTGACTATGTGGACAATCTGGCCTTTTCCGACCACGCGGTGGAAAAGGGCATCGCCGCCCTGCGGGCGGGCTGTGACATCGTCACCGATACCCAGATGGCCAAGGCCGGGATCAACAAGACGATCCTCGCCTCGCTGGGCGGAGAGGTACACTGCTTCATGTCGGATGCGGATGTGGCGGCGGAGGCCAAGGAGCGGGGCGTGACCCGCGCCTTCGTATCCATGGAGCGGGCGGCGGCGCTGGAAAAGCCCTGCATTTTCGCCATCGGCAACGCCCCCACGGCGCTTTTCTCGCTGGAGGCGCTGATGGAGACCGGTAAGCTCCGCCCCGCCCTCATCATCGGCGTACCGGTGGGCTTTGTGAACGTGGTGGAGAGCAAGGAGCGCATCATTGAGGCCGCTGCCGCGCCCTACATCGTGGCACGGGGCCGCAAGGGCGGCAGCAACGTAGCGGCGGCCATCTGCAACGCCATGCTCTACCAGATCAGGCGGTAAGCCATGAAGGAATTTGTGATGCGGGACGGGAAAAAGCTCCGTCTGGGCTACACCACCGGCTCCTGTGCCGCGGCGGCAGCCAAGGCCGCCGCGTGGATGCTGCTGAGCGGCAGCAAAAAGGAGTCCATCCGCCTGCTGACACCTAAGGGCATGGAGCTGGCATTGGCGGTGGAGAACATCCATCTGTCCCCGGACTGTGTACGCTGCGCCATCCGGAAGGACAGCGGTGATGACCCGGATATCACCCGTGACACCCTGATCTATGCCGAGGTGCGGAAAACAGAGACTGTTGGCATTGTCATCGACGGCGGACAGGGCATCGGTCGGGTAACCAAGCCGGGTCTTGACCAGCCGGTGGGTGCGGCGGCCATCAACTCTGTACCCCGCCGGATGATCCAGGAGAACGTGGAGGAGGTCTGCGGCCTGTTCGGATACACCGGCGGCCTGTATGTGATGATCTCCGCTCCCGATGGCGAGACGCTGGCGAAAAAGACCTTCAATCCCCGGCTGGGTATTGAGGGCGGCATCTCCATCTTAGGCACCACGGGGATCGTAGAACCCATGAGCGAGCAGGCGCTGGTGGACACCATCCATGTAGAGCTGCGGCAGCGGCGGGAGAGCGGCGCGGACTATGTGCTGCTGGCCCCCGGCAACTACGGCGCGGACTATATCAAGGACGCCATGGGCATCGACCCCGCCACGGCGGTGATGACCTCCAACTTCATCGGCGACGCGCTGGAGATGTGCCGGGAGTTGGGCTTCCGAGGGGCGCTGCTCATCGGTCACATCGGCAAGCTGGTGAAGCTGGCGGGCGGTATGTGGAACACCCACTCCCGCTACGGCGACTGCCGCATGGATATTCTGACGGCCTGTGCCGCCGCAGAGGGTCTGCACGGCGGTGCGGCGGCGGAGATGCTCCGCTGCGCCACCTGTGACGATGCCCTGCGGCTATTGAAGGAGCAGGGACTTTATGACGCGGTGCTGCACCGTCTGGCCGGGCGCATCGACGACATGATGCACTATAAATGCGGCGATATGGAGGCGGGCGCTATCCTGTTCTCCAAGGAATACGGCTATCTCTGTGAGACGAAGGACGCAGCGGCACTGCTGCGCCGGATAAAGGAGGACTGACAATGGTACATTTTGTGGGAGCGGGCAGCGGCGCTGCCGACCTTATTACCGTCCGTGGCGCCAAGCTGCTGGGCGAGGCCGATGTGGTGATCTACGCCGGGTCTTTGGTGAATCCGGCGGTGCTGGACTATACCAAAGTGGGCTGTGAGATCCACGACAGCGCCAGGCTGACGCTGGAGGAGGTCATCGCCCTCATTGAAAAGGCGGAGGCCGCCGGCAAGACCACCGTGCGCCTGCACACAGGGGATTCCAGCATTTACGGTGCGGTGCGGGAGCAGTTCGATGAGCTGGAAAAGCGGGGTATCGCCTACGACGTCTGCCCCGGCGTCAGCGCCTTCTGCGGCGCGGCGGCGGCTCTGCAGGCGGAGTACACCCTGCCCGATGTGAGCCAGACCGTCATCATCACCCGCGCCCCCGGCCGCACGCCGGTGCCGGAGCGGGAGTCCATTCGCTCGCTGGCGGCTCATCAGGCCACCATGGTGCTGTTTCTCAGCACCTCACTGACGGAGCATTTGCAAGCCGAGCTGCTGGCAGGTGGCTATGCCGCCGAGACGCCGGTGGCGGTGGTGTATAAGGCCACCTGGCCGGAGGAGAAGATCTTTCGCTGCACCGTGGGCACGCTCCATGAGACGGTGACGGGCAATGGTCTGACCAAGACCTCGCTGATCGTGGTGGGCAACTGTCTGGGCGACAGCTATCTGCGCTCGCTGCTGTATCACCCCAACTTTACAACGGAGTTCCGCAAGGGGGCGCAATGAGAGCCGCCCTGTTTGCCTTCAGCCGCGGTGGCTGCGCCACGGCGCGGCGGGTGATGGCGGCGCTGCCGGAGGCAACGTTCGTGTGCTACACCATGGAACGGTTTGAGGAATCGGATTTCCTGCCGCTGGACAAGACGGTATATGGCGCGAGTTTTTCCTCCATGGACGCACTGATCTTTGTGGGAGCCTGCGGCATTGCTGTGCGGGAGATCGCCCCTTATGTCAAAAGCAAAAAAACTGACCCGGCGGTGGTGTGCATCGACGAGGCGGGGCGGTTTGTGATCCCCCTGCTCTCCGGCCATATCGGCGGCGCCAACGCACTGGCGGAAAGAATGGCGGAAAAGCTGGGCGCCACGGCGGTGGTCACCACCGCCACCGATGTCCGCGGCAAATTTTCCGTGGACGCATGGGCTGCCCGGCACGGCTGTGCCATCTCCGACATGGGTCTTGCCAAGGCGGTGTCGGCGGCGATCTTAGAGAGGGATGTCCCCCTTTGCAGCCAATATCCCCTGCCCTCCTCCCTGCCGGCAGGCACATTTGCCGCCGAGGACGGTGCGCTGGGTGTTTTTATCGGTTGGCGCATCAAAGCACCCTTTTCCAGCACCCTGCGGCTTATCCCCCGGGTGCTGCGGGTAGGCGTAGGCTGCCGCCGCGGCATCTCCGCCGATGCGGTGGAGACGACGGTAGAGACAGCGTTCGCGGAAAATGGGCTGGACACGGCGGCTATTCGCGGCGTCTATTCCATCGACCTGAAGCAGGACGAGGCGGGACTGCTGACTGCCTGTGAGAAAAACAACTGGCCGGTGCATTTTTACACGGCGCAGCAGCTGCGGGATGTGGCGGGTGACTTCACCCCCTCCGACTTCGTCCGCTCCATTACCGGCGTGGACAATGTCTGTGAGCGGGCGGCGCTGCTGGATGCCGAAAAACTGATCGTACAAAAAACAGCGCGGGACGGTGTGACCGTCGCCGTCGCGGCGGAGCATTGGGAGGTGCGTTTTGGGTAAGGTAATTGTAGTAGGTATCGGGCCAGGCAGCTATGAGGACATGACCATTCGGGCAGATACCGCCCTGCGGGCATGTGACGCCATCGTAGGCTACCCGGTATATGTGGATCTGGTGCGGGACCGCTACCCCGGCAAGGAGCTTCACTCCACCCCCATGACACGGGAGGCCGAGCGCTGCCAGCTGGCACTGGAGCTGGCGCGCGGCGGCAAGACGGTCGCCATGGTCTGCTCCGGTGACAGCGGTATCTACGGCATGGCGGCACTGGTCTATGAGCTGCGGGGCGAGGCGCAGGAGCCTGAAATTCAGGTGGTGCCGGGTCTGACGGCGGCTTGCAGCGCCGCAGCGGTGCTGGGTGCGCCGCTGACCCACGACTTCGCGGTCATCAGTCTCAGCGATCGGCTGACGCCGTGGGAAACCATCGAAAAGCGGCTGGACTGCGCGGCGGCGGCGGATCTGACCATCGCCCTGTATAACCCCGCCAGTCACGGCAGACCCGACCACCTGAAGCGGGCCTGCGATATCCTGCTGCGCCGTCTGCCGGGAGAGCGGCTGTGCGGCATCGTGCGCAATATTGGCCGTGAGGG
>NZ_DBLZXX010000029.1:0-16522 GCF_057856985.1 Vescimonas sp. | reverse complement strand
ATAGTACCAGAAAAATTATGCCGAAAGAAGTCTACAAATTATTGCTTTTTCAGTACAGAATAAAAGGTTTCGGCATAATGTTTTTTACGGTATAATCTCCGTTATGCTTAATTCGTTATAATGGAGATTTTGGAGGGCTGTGGGACGGCGGCCAGAAAGACCAGCATTGGCTGGACTGGCTGGCTGAGAAACCCTTCACCACCTTGTTCGTGGACGGAAACCATGAGAACTTCGACCTGCTGAACGCCCTGCCGGAAAAAGAATGGCACGGCGGCAGAGTACATGAGGTGAGGGAAAATATCCTCCACCTGATGAGGGGCCAGATCTTCACCTTCGGTGGTCTTACCTGGTTCACGATGGGAGGAGCCTCTTCCCACGACATTCAGGATGGCGTCCTTGATCCGGAGGCCCCCGACTTCGAACAAAAGTATTGGCTGCTGCGCCGAATGCGAGGAATGTTCCGGGTCAAAGGACGCTCCTGGTGGGCGGAAGAAATGCCAAATGCCCGTGAATATGTAGAGGCACTGAAAAATCTGGAGCAGGTAAACTGGAAGGTAGACTGCATCCTGTCCCACTGCGGTCCCAGCAGTGTCGTGCGGAAAATCGACCCCTCCTATGGAAGTGACCAGCTCACCGATTTTCTGGAAACGGTCAATCAGCGGTGCCAGTTTACATACTGGTTCTTCGGGCATTACCACGACAACCGGATCATCAATGACAGATATATCCTCCAGTGGGAGCAGATTTCCGGATTAGAAATTTGAGTAAACGAGAAAATCATAACAGTGCCGCACAGAAATTGCTCTGTGCGGCACTGCTTACAACAATATAACCCCTTATAACCCCTTGAATATATAAGAGGAATGGGGTATAATAAATTTAGCAGAATGGAGGTGCGGTATGAAAGAAAAGATTCAGGAACTGGAGCGGCAGATCGCCGCCCTTCCCATCGGCTATATTTCCAAGAAGACGATCAACGGAAAGACGCGCTACTATCATCAGTGGACAGAAAATGGGAAGAAGCACAGCCAATATCTGCGGGATGGCGAACTGGAGCCGCTGCGGGAGCAAATAGAGCAGCGCAAAGTATTGCAGGCACAGCTGAAAGAGCTGCAAGCCAAGATGCCCAAAGTGCGCCAGCCAAAGTTGGACTTTGAAACCAGTGTAATTGTTGGTAAAGGATTGGCCGCCATGTCGCAGGGCGTAAAGGGCTGGGGCCTCCGTGACTGCTTCGGGCAATTGGAGGATTATCTCTACAGCAATGAAAGCGACAGGGTCTGCCTGGTTTTTGGCCTGCGCAGGACCGGAAAGACTACCATGCTCCGGCAGGCCATCGCCCGAATGAGCAAAGAGGATCTCAGCCGCACGGCCTATATCAAAGCCCGCAGAAGCGATACCATGGCCATGATGAACCGGGATCTGAAAAAACTGTTCGATGCGGGCTTCCGCTATGTATTCATTGATGAGGTCACTCTGATGCGGGATTTCATCGATTCTGCGGCTCTCTTCTCCGATGTGTTTGCGGCGATGGGAATGAAGATCATCCTCTCCGGTACGGACTCCCTCGGTTTTTGGCTGGCGATGGATCAGGAGCTCTACGACCGGGCAAAGCCCATCCACACCACCTTCATCCCATACCGGGAATACAGCCGCCTGCTGGGGATCGACAGCATTGATGAATATATCCGCTATGGCGGGACGCTGCGGGCCGGTGAGCTTGCTTTTGATGATGAAGATGTCAACGCCCAGGACGCCTCCTTCCGGGATGATGAGTCCACACGGCGATACATCGATACAGCGATCTGCAAAAACATTCAGCATTCCCTGGCCTGCTATGAGGCAGGCGGACATTTCCGCCACCTGTACTCTCTGTATGAGGCCGGTGAGCTGACCAGCGCCATCAACCGGATTATCGAGGACATGAACCACCGGTTCCTGCTCTCGGTTCTGACCGATGACTTCCAATCTCACGATCTACGGCTGACCGCCTCGAATCTTCGGAAAGAGCGTGACCCCGAAAAGCGTACCGAAATTCTGGATCATATCGATACGGAAGCGGTCACCCAGCGCCTGATGGAGCTGCTGGACATCCGCAACAAAGAGGAACAGTCCATCGGTATCACAGATACCCATATCCGGGAGATCAAAGAGTATCTCTCCGCATTGGAACTGATCGTAAACTGTCCCATTGAAACCGCTGACCCAGGAGCAAAACCTGTGGAACACATCCTGTTTACCCAGCCGGGGATGCGATACTGTCAGGCACAGGCTCTTGTCCACTCGCTGATGAAGGACGAGACCTTTTCAGCTCTCAGCGAATTGGAGAAGACCCAGGCTGCGGGCAGGATCCTCGAAGAAGTACGGGGACGGATGCTGGAGGATATTGTCCTGCTGGAAACCATGAAGTCGGCTGACAGAGAACACCGGGTGTTCAAGCTGCAGTTTGCGGTTGGCGAGTTTGACATGGTGATCTATGACGAGAAGGAAAACTGCTGCGAGATTTTCGAGATCAAGCACAGTGGCAAACAGGTCCCGGCACAATACCGGCATCTGCTTGACCAGGAAAAATGTGATAAGACCGAACAGCGGTTTGGCCCGATCCGAGGGCGATATGTTCTGTACCGCGGCGAGGATGTCGCATTGGAAAATGGAGTGCATTACCGGAATGTGGAACGCTATCTGAACGATCTGCCTGAGTTGAATATTGCCCCAGCACAGGAAGCTGGCATTGAGCAGACCGGCCCTGTTTTATAAGCTGCGGCACCTTCTGCACCAAAAACAAAAATATCGATTTTAACCGTCCTTTGCATTTGGACCGCACTCGAACACGCGAGTGCGGTCCTTTTTCTCTGATATTGCAGAAGATCGATGTGGGGCTTGACACCCGCCCGCTTCAAGGTCATTTTTCCCGTAGGAATGTCCTGGCGTTCCCGACCGAAGCGGTCGATTTCCCACACCAGGAGGCAGTCGAAGCGCCCATCCTCCGCGTCTCGCAGCATCCGCTGGAACTCGTCACGGCCGACGACGTTCTCGTCAGACATCCGGAAGAAATAAGGCTCCAGAGAACTCCGGAGCTTCTCGAACTGGCCGAGTTTGATTTTACTGTTTTACGGCCAACCGGTATTGGCGGTCTTTTTTAATGCCTTTCGTCCATGTTTGCCTCACCTTCGCCCCGATAGGCCGTGACCGCCTCGATGGCCTCCTCCGCTCCGGACCTCCTCGCCCAGCGGTAAAACAGCCAGAAAATACGGGACACGCCCTGCGTATCCCGTATTTTCTGGTTGGTATTCATTCTCCCCCGCACTGCTGCCAGCGCCAGGCGTCGCGGCACATATCCTCCAGCGACCGCCGCGCCCGCCAGTGCAGCACCTGCGCCGCCTTCTCCGTCCCGGCGTAGCACACCGCCGCATCGCCGGCCCGCCGCCCCGCCATCACGTAAGGCACCGTCACGCCGGTGGCCTGTTGGAAGGCGTCGATGAGCTCCAGCACGCTGGTGCCGCGGCCGGTGCCCAGATTGAACACCTCCGCACCGGTGTGCTCCTGCGCGTAGGCCAGCGCCGCCGCGTGCCCTTCCGCCAGATCCATCACGTGGACATAGTCCCGGATGCAGGTACCGTCCGGCGTGGGATAGTCGCTGCCGAACACGCTGAGCTTTTCCCGTATCCCCGCCGCCACCTGGGTGACATAGGGCATCAGGTTGTTGGGCACGCCGTTGGGCCGCTCCCCGATGCGCCCGCTCTCATGAGCGCCGATGGGGTTGAAGTACCGCAGCAGTACCACCGACAGCTCCGGCTCCGCCGCAGCCGCGTCCCGCAGGATCTCCTCAATAAAATACTTCGTCCTTCCGTAGGGATTGGTACACTGCCCCACCGGCATGTCCTCCGTCAGCGGTGAGGGGCTCTCCCCGCCGTACACCGTGGCGGAGGAGCTGAACACCAGCCTCCTGCACCCGAACTCCGCCATGACCTCCAGCAGTGTCAGCGTGGTGTCCAGATTGTTGCGGTAGTACTTCACCGGCTTGCGCACCGATTCCCCCACCGCCTTGAAGCCCGCGAAATGGATGACCGCGTCAATACTGTGGGCCGCGAACACGGCCCGCATGGCCTCCCGATCCGCCGCGTCCACGCGGCACACCGCCATTTTCCGTCCCGTGATCTCCTCCAGCCGCCGCGGCACGTCCGGACTGCTGTTGGAGAAATCATCCGCGATCACCACGTCGTACCCCGCAGCGGCGCAGGCCGCCGCCGTGTGCGACCCGATGTAACCGGCCCCGCCGGTCAGCAGTATCGCCATCGCATACATCCCCCTTTCTTCGATATTCCCATGATACCGTGGTCCATGTCCCCTGTCAAGAAATGCCTTTGGGCGCAAACGGTAAATTGTTACTTTTTTTCACTTGCAAAAGTGAAAAATTATAGTATCATTATGACACGCGCCGCACTCTGCTGGACGGAGGCGGCAGCAGGAGGTAACATAATGAATCAAGAAACGAAGCGCACGAAACTTTCCGTGCACGATCTGGTACAGCTGTCTGTACTGATCGCCATCATGCTGCTGTTGGAGCTGACGGGCCTGGGTATGATCAAGACCGCGGGCCTGGAGATCACCATCATGCTGGTACCGGTCATTGTGGGAGCCATCGTCATGGGCCCCGCCGCCGGCGCCCTGCTGGGCGGTGTATTCGGCCTCATCAGCTTCTGGGAATGCTTTGGCAAGAGCGCCTTTGGCGTGGTGCTGATGGGCATCAACCCTTTCCTCACCTTCCTTGTCTGCGTACCCACCCGCATCCTGGCGGGCTGGATCTGCGGCCTGGTGTTTCAGGCGCTGCGCAAGGTGGATAAGACCCGCCTGTTGTCCTTCGGCGCCGCCGGCCTGTCCGGCGCGCTGTGCAACACGGCGTTCTTCATGACCACCCTGTGCCTGTGCTTCTACAACACCGACTTCATTCAGGGCTTTGTGCAGGCCATGGGCAGCGCCAACGCCTTCCTGTTCGTCATCGCCTTTGTGGGTGTCAACGGTCTGGTGGAGGCCATCGTGTGCTTCTTCACCGGCGCCGTCATCGCCAAGGCTGTGGTGTTCAGCAGCGGCAAGCTGGCTGCCCGCCGCACCGCTGTACAGAACGGAAAGTGAGGTAGAGCACTATGATCCTCGCGCTGGATATTGGCAACACCCATATCGTCCTGGGCTGCATGGAGGGCCGGCGCATCCGCTATCTGTGCCGCATGGCCACCAACCGGCTCACCACCGGCGCGGAATACGCCGTCACCATCAGCCGCCTGCTGGAGTTCGGTCATATCGCGCCTGACGCCTTTGACGGTGCCATCATTTCCTCTGTGGTCCCCCAGGTCACCCGCTCCCTGTCGGAAGCCGTGAAAATGTTGACCGGTGTGGAGCCCATGGTGGTAGGTCCCGGCATCCGCTCCGACCTGACGGTCCGTCTGGACGACCCCGCCACGCTGGCCAGCGACCTGCTGGTGGCCGCCGTGGGCGCGCTGGACGTGTATGAGCCGCCCCTGATCCTCATCGACATGGGCACCGCCACCACCGTCACCGTACTGGATGGCGAGGGTGCGTTCCGCGGCGGGGCCATCATCCCCGGCGTGCAGCTGTCCCTGTCGGCGCTGGCGTCCCACACGTCGCTGCTGCCCGCCATCTCGCTGGATGCCCCGCCCCACGCCATCGGCACCAACACCGTGGACTGCATGAAAAGCGGCAGCATTCTGGGCGCCGCCCTGCTGCTGGACGGCATGATCGACCGCATGGAGGCCGAGCTGGGCCAAAAGGCCACGGTGGTGGCCACCGGCGGTCTGGCCCACTGCATTGTTCCCATCTGCACCCACGAGATCCTGCTCAACGAGGATCTTCTGCTCTACGGCCTTGCCGTGCTGTACGAAAAGAACCGCTGACAAAAAAAGAGGTCCCGCGTCCGTAGACGCGGGACCTCTTTTTTTGCTACTCACCCAGCAGCTTGCCCCAGGTATCGCGGCCTACGATGCCGTCCGCCGCCAGACCGGCAGCCCGCTGGAACCGTTTCACCGCCCCGGCGGTACCGCCGCCAAAGATACCGTCCACCGCGCCGCTGTCGCAGCCGTAGCCGTTGAGCAGGGCCTGTACGGCCCTGACGTGGCCGCCGGCGCTGCCTCTGCGCAGCACCGGCAGCAAAGACGCCGCACCGCTCTTCCTGTCCGACGCCGCTGCCGCCGGAACTGACGGAGCCGATGGTTCCGCCTCCCTGCCGTAGGCGATGGCGTCAAACGGGAAGTGGGTCCCCGGACATCCCGTAGCGTTGACATCGCTGTGCCGCTGCACCGTGGTGACGCCGTACTTCTTCTTGAGATACGCCACCAGCTCCGTACCGGCCCTGCGCTGCACCGCCGGCATCTCCTCCTTGTCGAAGCTGCCCTCGAAGCACACGCCGATGCTGTCGGAATTGCTGCCTCCGGCGTGAGCGCCCACGGTGTCCTCCGGCCTGCCGCGGTACACCGTGCCGTCCTTCCGCACGAAGAAATGGTAGCCGATGCCGGACCAACCGTTGGCCAGATGCCATGCGTGGATCTGGTCGGTACTGCACGTCACCGCCGCCGCATGGTGCAGGATGATACGCCTGGTGACGCCGCGTCTGGCCAGCGTTCCGTTCCAGCGGTAGGTCTTTTCGATGATCTTCATACGCTCTCGTCCTCGCAGCTCTGACACTCCCGCTTATACTGCGCCGTGCTGATGCCCAGCAGAGCGCCCAGAAACGTAGTGACCACGGCCACGGTGCCCACCACCTGTTCGGCGTACAGCCAGCCCCAGATGCCGCTGAGTCCCCAGTACAGGGCGCTCAGCGCCGGCAGCACAATGGTCACGATCCATTTCAGGGTATCATATACCTTGTCGCTCAGTTTCATATTTCTTTCCTTTCCGGCCCTCCGGCCTGTTACATCTTATGTACCGGCAGCTTGTCAACTTCCAGCATTACCCGTCTGGCGCTGCCGTTTCCCCCCATTTTTTCGTAGGGCTCGTACAGGTATACCCGCAGGTTCTCATATTCGTCCTGGGTGATGTACCCCCGCTCCACGTAGGCCATGCCCAGATGGACGATACGGTCGTGGGCCAGACCCACCAGCATCTTCCGCTCCGCATCGTCCTTGTCTGCCCGCCTGCCTACCAGTGCCCACAGGCCGGAGGACGCCAGTGCCGAGCCCAGCACCGCCGCCGTCAGCTGCATCCATGGTTCCACTTCACCTCACCCCTTCATATGCCCATGCTGTTGGCATAGTACATCACGCCATCGATGCTCAGCGTGCTCTGCACCGGCTCCCCGCTCATGACGGGGCGGCAGTCCGCCGCCTTGCCGGGCCGCGCCGCCGCCGTGGTGTACAGCTGCAAGTACCGCTGGCACTTCCACAGCATCCCCGCCCAGTCCGGTATCTCGTTCACCGCCCAGCTGCCGTCCGGCTCCTGATGGGCCAGCGTGGATACGCCGCCCAGCTCCAGCTTCACTGCTCTCAGGTCGATACGTCCGTCGTCCGGCACGCCGAAGCCCACCGCGCCGATGTCCTTGCTGCTCACCGTCAGTACGTTCAGCGTATTGGCCTTCAGCGTCATGCCGATGCCAGGGTCTGTCCCCGCCGCCGTCATGACGTAGGCGCTGCACGCGCCCATCACCGGCCCCGTCAGCACAGACAGCGTTGCCACCTCCGTCACCGGCCACTCCAGCTTCTGCTGGTAGTACACGCGGGTGCCGGTGCCGGACTCCTCCAGCTTCAGCACTCCGTTTCCCACTGTGGCGTAGCACTGTGCTGACCGCGCCTGCCACCGGTCCACGGTGAGTCCTGTACCGCTGTACACCGTCTTGCCCCGCTGATTCACCGGCGCACCGAAATACCAGTTGTCCAGCAGATTCCGGTTCCACGGCCTCGCCTTGGCGGAGATGGCGCTGCCGCTGATGGCGATGCCCTCCCCCGCCGTGTAGGCAGGCCCCGCCGGCCCCTGGAGTCCCTGCACGCCCTGAGGCCCCTGCTCTCCCTGCGGGCCCGCAGGGCCTACATCGCCCTTGTCGCCTTTGTCGCCCTTGTCGCCCTTGGGACCGCCGCTCCCCACGGGCAGCCGGCTGGTCTGATAGCCGCCGCTCTCCTCGTTCCACAGCAGCCAGTAGCCCTCCGCCCCCGCCTTGGGCGGATGGTCCATCATCCGCTGCAGCCGCTGCTCCAGCTCTGTAAACTTGGCGGGGATCTCCGGCCACGCCGTGTCCCCCGACAGGCTCCGGGGGATGAACACCCGCACCACGGTGCTGTGCCGCTGCACCGCGCCGTCAGCCCTGGCCGTGGCCCGCAGCTGTATGGCGTACTCCCCACTCTGGGGCAGGTCCTCCCGCTGCAGCAGCACCTGTCCGCCGCCGCTGACCTGCTCCAGCGTCAGGATGTTCAGCCCGCCCTCCGGCGCCTCCATCAGCACCTCCCAGTCATACCCCTCCGGCAGCTCGCCCCGGATCTCCAGCGGGACGCTGCCGCTGTCGAACTGCATGGCCACCGGCGCGCCGTCCCACGTGAGATGCCATTCCTTAAATTGGATCATGTCGCTTCCCTCCTATCGTTGGTTTCGCCTCTGCACGCCCCGCAGCCCTTTGCCGCACGCCGGCATGCAACGCACCCCGGAACCTTTTTCCCACCATGCGCCTGCATCGCGGCGCTTCCATGCGGTTTTTTGTATCCTCCCCGTTCTTTTTGTACTTTTTCAATAAATTTTTCCGCTTTTATTGCTTTTCCCAAAAATTATGGTATACTATCAGTGTTTGCTTGCATAACAACTTTTTTTCCTGTGCTGATACCACATCTTCTGCCGCCCTGTGCGGTATGAAGTTACCGTGCTCTGGACAAACTGTGAGCAGAGCTTATTGACCATCTGAAAAGAGGGAACTGCCTTGAACAAATACATGATCCATGGCGGCCATCCGCTGTTTGGCGAAGTGACCATCAGCGGCGCAAAGAACGCCGCCGTCGCCATTATTCCCGCCGCCCTGCTGGTGGACGGCACCTGCCGCATTGAGAACATCCCCCAGATCAGCGACGTGACCCTGTTCTTCTCCATTCTGGAGGAGCTGGGCGCCCGCATCCGCGTCCTGAACCGCCACGCGGTGGAGATCGACTGTCACGCCATCCACAGCACCCGCCCGTCCTATGATCTGGCCCGCCGTATCCGCGCCAGCTATTACCTGCTGGGCGCTTTGCTGGGCCGCTTCGGTCAGGCCACCGTGGCCATGCCCGGCGGCTGCAACTTCGGCGTCCGCCCCATTGACCAGCATATCAAGGGCTTCACCACCATGGGCGCCGAGGTGTCCGTGGAGGGCGGCTTTATCCACACCGCCGCCAAAGACGGCCGTCTCGTGGGCGCGCCGGTGTATCTGGATGTTGTCTCCGTGGGTGCCACCATGAACATCATGATGGCCGCCGCTCTGGCTGAGGGTACCACCACCATTGAAAACGCCGCCAAGGAGCCGCACATCGTGGATCTGGCCAACTTCCTGAACTCCATGGGCGCGGACATCAAGGGCGCGGGCACCGACTCCATCAAGATCCGCGGCGTGAAGAAGCTCACCGGCGGCACCTACTGCATCATTCCCGACCAGATCGAGGCCGGCACCTATATGGCCGCGGTGGCCGCCGCCGGCGGCCAGCTGCTGCTGAAGAACATCATCCCCAAGCACATGGACTGCATCAGCGCCAAGCTCATGGAGATGGGCGTGGCCGTGGAGGAAAATGACGATACGCTGCTGGTCCGCCGCAGTGAGCCGCTGCAGAAGGCCAACGTCAAGACTCTGCCCTACCCCGGCTTCCCCACGGATATGCAGCCGCAGATCGCCGCCGTGCTGTCTCTGGCTCAGGGCACCAGCCTTGTCACCGAGGGCGTCTACGGCGCCAACCGCTTCAAGTACGTGGACGAGCTGAAGCGTCTGGGCGCCCACATTCAGGTGGACGGCAAGGTGGCTGTCATCGAGGGCGTTGACCAGCTGGTGGGCGCTCCCATCCAGGCCTGCGACCTGCGGGCCGGCGCGGCGCTGGTCATCGCCGGTCTGGCCGCCAAGGGCACCACCGAGCTGAGCTGTGTCCAGTATATCGAGCGCGGCTATGAGGATCTGGTAGGCAAGCTCCGTGCCGTGGGTGCGGACATCGCCATGGTGGACGTGCCCGAGGAGAGCGAGGCCGAATCCCACATCAGCTGACAGGAGCCAGGACAGCGTTTGCTGCGAGAGGCCGCAGCCTTTGCGGCCTGCTGCGGCAGACGCTGTTATTTTTCCGGAAAGGTACATACCGCTTTGATCACCCTACATACACTGGCCAGCGGCTCCGAGGGCAACAGCCTGCTGGTCTCCGCCGATGGCACCCACCTGCTGGTGGATGCCGGCATCTCCGCCCGCCGCATCAAACAGTCTCTGGCCCTGCTGGGCCTGACGCCGGACGACCTGTCCGCCATTCTCATCAGCCATGAGCACACGGACCACACGGCAGGGCTTGCCACCCTCCTGAAGCACCACCCCATCCCGCTGTACGCCACCGGCGGCACGGCCTTCTATCTCCGTCCCCGTCTGCCCCAGCTGGACAGCTGCCTGCGTCCCGTATCCCCTGGCAGCAGCTTTCCCGTGGGCCCCGCACAGGTGACGGTATTTGCCACCAGCCACGACGCGGGGGAAAGCGTGGACTACCGCGTGGACTGCGGCGACGCCGCCGTGGGCATCCTCACCGACACCGGCTTTGTGCCGGAACCGGCGGCCGCCGCCCTCACCGGCGTGGATCTGCTGGTGCTGGAGAGCAACCACGATGTGGAGTGGCTTCGCTCCGGCCCCTACCCCTACTCCCTGAAACAGCGCATTTTGGGCCAACGCGGCCACCTGTCCAACGAGGACGCCGCCGCCTTTGCCCGCCGCATGGCGGAGTGCGGCACCCGCTGCATCATCCTGGCCCATCTGAGCCGCGAGAACAACACGCCCCAGCGGGCGCTGGCCGTCATGGAAACGGCCCTGTCCGGTCTGGATGTGACCGTAGAGGTGGCCCCTCGCGGCGAGCTGAGCGCCTGCTACGGAGCGGAGGTGGCACTGTGCAGAAGGTGACCCTCCTCTGCGTCGGCAAGCTGAAGGAAAAGTTCTATCTGGAGGCCGCCGCCGAGTACGCCAAGCGTCTCCAGCGGCTGTGCCGTCTGGAGGTCATTGAGCTGCCGGAGAGCCGTCTGCCCGACGAGCCCTCCCCCGCCGAGATCCGCCGCGCTTTGCAGACGGAGGCCGCCGCCATCCGCGAAAAGCTGCCCAAGGGCGGCGCGCTGGTGGCCCTGTGCATCGAGGGCAAGCCCTGCTCCAGTGAGGAGCTGAGCCGCCGCCTGACGGAGCTGGGGGTGCAGGGCAAGACCCAGATCACCTTTCTCATCGGCGGCAGCGTGGGACTGGACGAGAGCCTGAAGCAGCAGGCCGACTGGCGGCTGAGCATGTCGCCCATGACGTTCCCCCATCACATGGCCCGCATCATGCTGCTGGAGCAGATCTACCGTGCCTACCAGATCGCCGGCGGCGCAAAATACCACAAATAGGAGGTCTCACCCATGGAAAACTGGAGCTTTACCGGCCGTCCCGATGTCCCCGCGTGGCCCAAGGACGAGTCCGGCCGCGACGAAAAGGCCGCGCTGCTGAGGCAGACCTTTGACTCCCCCGCCGACGCCGACACCGTCATCTCCCTGCTGTCGGCCTACGGCGTCCCCTGCTTCAAATACTACGACCGCGAGGGCGGCGCCGGTAAGGTCATCAACGGCTTTTCCGGCTTCGGCGTCAGCCTGTATGTCCCCGCCTCCCGTCTGGAGGAGGCCCGGGACATTCTGAATGCCACCCCCGTGGAAAGTGACGAGTAAGTGCATAAAAATCCGGAAAGGAGTACCGATATGAACTACAAACAGGAATACGAGCGCTGGCTCCGCAGCGACGCCCTCTCCCCCGCCGAGCACGCGGAGCTGGAAAGCATCGCCGGCGACGAAAAGGAGATCGAAAACCGCTTCTACGGTCCGTTGGAGTTCGGCACCGCCGGTCTGCGGGGCACCATGAAGGTGGGCCTGCACCAGATGAACATCCACGTCATCCGCTGGGCCACCCAGGGCTTCGCCAACGTCATCGCCGCCGAGGGTGAGGCCGCCAAAAAGAAGGGCGTGGCCATCTGCATGGACTGCCGCAACAACAATATGCTGTTCTCCCACGCCGCCGCCGAGGTCTGTGCCGGCAACGGCATCCACGTCCGCATTTTCGAGTCCCTGCGGCCCACGCCGGAGCTGAGCTTCGCCGTCCGCTACTACGGCTGTCAGGCGGGCATCAACGTCACCGCCAGCCACAACCCCAAGGAGTACAACGGTTATAAGGTCTACTGGTCCGACGGCGCCCAGCTGCCGCCCCAGCACGCCGACGCCATCGCCGCCCAGCTGGAAAAGATCGACATCTTCACCGGCGTGAAGCGCATGGACTTCGAGGAGGCGGTGCAGGCCGGTCTCATCGAGATCATGGGCGAGGAGACGGACCGCGCCTTTATGAAAGAGGTCATGGCCATGGTCAACGACCGCGAGTCCATGTCCAAGGTGGCCGACACCTTCAAGGTGGTCTACACCCCGTTCCACGGCTGCGGCTGGAAGCTGGTGCCGGAAGCCCTGCGGGGTCTGGGCGTCAAGCACCTGTACTGCGTGGAGCAGCAGATGGTGCTGGACGGCAACTTCCCCACCGTGGCCTCCCCCAATCCCGAGAATCCCGAGGGCTTTTATCTGGCCATCGAACTGGCGGACAAGGTCGGCGCCGACTTTATTCTGGGCACCGATCCCGACAGTGACCGCGTGGGCATCATGGTCCGCGACCATACCGGAAAGTTCGTGGCCGTCACCGGCAACCAGACCGGCGTGCTGCTGCTGGATTATCTGATCGGTGCGCTGCGCCGCGCCGGGAAAATGCCGGAAAAGCCGGTGTTTCTGAAGTCTATCGTCACCACCAACATGGCCCGTACCGTGGCCGAGGCCAACGGCGTCACCTGCTGCGACACCTTCACCGGCTTTAAGTTTATGGCCGAGAAAAAGGCGGAGCTGGAGTCCTCCGGTCAGGGTGAGGTCATTCTGTCCTACGAGGAGAGCTACGGCTATATGATGGGCGACTACGTCCGCGACAAGGACGCCGTCACCGCGTCTCTCATCATCACCGAGATGGCGGGCTGGTACGCCGCCCAGGGCATGACCCTCTACGATGCGCTGCAGGCCCTGTACGTCAAGTACGGCTGGTACGGTGAAAAGACCCACAATCTGGTGATGCCCGGTGTGGACGGGCTGGAGAAGATGGCCGCACTGATGAAGCATCTGCGCCAGACGCCTCCCGCTGACATCGCCGGGGTGGCCGTCACCGTCCGCAAGGACTATGCCGACGGAACCGCAACCGATTGCGCCACAGGGGTTTCCAGCCCCATGGAGCTTCAAGGAAGCAACGTGCTGCGCTACGAGCTGGCCGATGGCACCACCATTCTGGTGCGCCCCTCCGGCACAGAGCCCAAGATCAAGATCTACATCCTCACCCGCGGCAAGGACGCGGCGGAGCGGGACGCCAACCTCGTCAAATACTCCGCATGGGTGGAGACCCTGGTCAGGTAACAGCGGCGCGCCCCTTTTGACCCCCGATCTTCGTAAAAAAGAACTGCATGATGAAGAAAAAAAGAGACTGGGAACTTTCCCAGTCTCTTTTCTGCGTTTTTTTGCCGAAACGGTTATCTCCAGATCTCGCTGTAGAAGTAAACGGCCAGCATACCCGGGCCCACATGTGCGCCGGTGACAGGTTCATGACACACGGTGAGGATCTCTCCGGTGCAGCCCACCTGCCGCAGCTTGGTAGCCACCACCAGCGCGTCCGCCGGAGAACCGGCGTGGGAGATGCCCACGGGGGCACTGCGGTCCTCCACCATCTGGTCGTACAGCTTCACCAGCTCCTCGATGCCGGCCTTCTTGCCGCGGACCTTGGAGAGCATCACGATCTTGCCCTCCTCGTCGCCCTCGAGGATGGGTTTGATCTGCAGCAGCGTACCGGCCAGCGCCGCACCGCCGGAGATGCGGCCGCCCTTGCGCAGGAACTTCAGCTCGTCCACCATAAAGTGCTGGCGCATCTTGCCGCACAGCTCCTCACAGCGGACCTCGATCTCCTCGATGACGCGGCCCTCCGCCGCCAGCTTGGCAGCCGCCAGCACGATGAGACCTTCGCCCAGGGACGCGCCCCGGCTGTTCAGCACGCGGATCTTCCGGTCCGGATACTCCTCGGCCAGCTCCTTGGCCACCAGCCCCACGCCCCAGCAGGTACCGCTGACGCCGCTGGAGAGGCCGATATACAGCACATCGTCGCCGTTTTTCAGATGCGGCTCCATTTCCCGCCGGGCGGCGTCCGGTGTAACCATGGAGGTCTGCACCACGGCGCCGTGCCGCATGGCCTCGTAAAAGCTGCGGCCATCGAACTCCGCGTTGATATCCGCCGGCTGACCGTCTATGGTGTAGGTCAGGCAAAGCTCACCGATGCCGTACTGCTCCAGCAGGTGCTTGGGCAGGTTTGCCGCGTTGTCGGTCATAATACGTACCATAACAGTGTTCTCCTTTTTGCTTTCGCATACTATGCCAGCTGCGGCACGACCCACTGGGCCAGCGTGTCAAACAGCTGCCGGTATCCCGGCATGGTCAGGTGGATGCCATCCGCCGAAATGAGCTCCGACAGATCCCGCTGCGGCAGGAAACGGCGGCGCACGTCGATCAGCGGCAGACCCTCGCGCATGGCGAAGGAGGCCACTGTGTCGGAATACAGCTCCTGATACCGGTAGATGCAGCCCACATCGCCCAGCCAGCGCATGATACTGTCTCGGCTGAGGCCGCCCCTACAAATATAGTCCAAATAACGAGCGCCGTCAATAGGTGGAAGTGTCATCAGCACCGGCTGCACCCCCACGCGGGCCAATTCTGTTACCGTCTGCTTCAATTTGGACAGAAATTCCGGCAGCTCCGTGCGGGGCCTGTGGTCCCCCTCGGGGTCGGCGGCGATGCCGGCCCAGTCGAAATCACTGTCGTTGCCGCCGTAGGCCACCAGCGCCCAGCGGGCGTCCATACCACGGGCCACGTCGTGCTCCACCAGCGAGAGTCCCTTGCTGATGGTGGAGCCCATCTTGGCACGGTTCACCACCTCCAGCCGCTCCGTGGGGTACTGGGCCATGACCTCCGAAAGATGAAAATGATAGCGCATGGCGGCGTCCGGCACCGTGGCCTTCAGCAGCGAATCTCCATAAATATAGGCACGCTCCATGATCTGCCCTCCTTGACGTCTTTTTATATAATATAGCATATTAGATTTCCTGCGTCAAGGTATCCGTTGCACATTTTTCTTGTCAGCTGCGGCATCTTGTGATATAGTATATTACGTTCATTGACAAGGAGGCGTCGTTATGCAATACGACAAAAGTCTTGTGGCCCATAAGCTGCTGCGCTGGGACAAGTTCATCACCGATTACCATCTGCCGGAGTGGGACTCCATCCCCGATTTCGGCCTGTATATGGATCAGGTCATCGTGCTGCTGGAGCAGTATCTCAGCTTCATCCCCACGCCGGCGGGGGCCAAGGAGCATATCGTCACCTCCGCCACCATCAACAACTACGTGCGGCTGAAGATCATGCCCGCGCCGGTGAAGCGGAAGTATCATCGGGTACACATCGCCTATCTGGTGATGATCCTGACCATGAAGCAGAGTCTCAGCATCAGCGACGTGCAGAAGGTCATCCCGCCGATGGACAGCAGCGAGGATGAGGTGCTGTCTGTCTATGAGGACTACTCGGAGAAGTTCCGGCGGCTGGCGCTGTTTTTCAACCAGCAGGTGCAGTCCGCCGCAGAGGGTGTCCGCAGCACGGAGCAGGGCAGCGACAACGCCGTGGAGCTGCTGGTCATTGAGAGCGCCCTGATCGCGGGCTTTTCCAAAATTCTGGCGGAGAAGCTCATCCGTCTGTGCGGCGCGGACACGGAGGATGTACTGGCGGCGGAACAGGCCAAAGAGGAATAAAAAGAGAGGGCTGGGGGCGTCTTTCACAGGTACACAAAGTAGCCTGACCTTTTGTATGGGCAGGCAGTGGCGCAAGCCGCTGCCTGCCTGTTCTTTTTTCTGCCTTGATTTTGTCTGTTCTGTGCTTACGACACCTGCGTCTGCGCGGCCATCTGCTGCACGACCATTTCCAGAGAGGGAATGAAGTGGACTTCGGCACTCTCGGCATCTTCTGCGGACATGGTGCTGTCTACGACACCGATGTCGCGGTAGATGATCCGCACCTCCTGCATACCATTGCGGTTGTAGCGTCCGGGCCTCTCGCCAATGTCGATGCGTTCAATGAACAGCCACAACAGCTCCGGCGTCAGCTCGGTTATCTCCGTGTGCCGGCTGGCTTTCTCAATGAAGGCGTCCACGTTGGCGGCGGAGGCTTTCAGCTTCTCCAGCTTCGCCTGCTTCTCCGGGATGGCTGCGGCCAG
>NZ_DBLZXX010000004.1:0-131003 GCF_057856985.1 Vescimonas sp. | reverse complement strand
CTTTGCCGAGCGATTATCCCGCTTTGCCTCAGCGATCATCTCTGCGGAGGCGTCCGTTGCCTCGATGTGCGCCGCCGCGTTTACGATGTGTTTTGCGATCAGCCCCGTGCCGGTGGCCAGCTCCAGCACCGTTTTGGCTTTCACAACCGGTCGAATCATCGCATACATCTCGTCATACGCCGCCCGATCCTTTCGCATAAAGCGGTCGTACCGACCGGCATTTTTGTCCCAGAAGTTCCTGCGTTTTCGCATGTCGACCACTCCTCTCTCCATTAGATGCATCTAACCTATACGCACACGCTTTTCGGTTAGATGCAGCTAACTACCATGGCTTGGAAAAGCCGCATCTCTGCGGCAGCCTTCCCAAAGCCGTTCTTGCATTATTTAGCGGTTGCGGATGATTTACTTAAAAAATCACACTTTCCATTTCCGCTCCAAAGTATAGCACCGCTGATGGTTAGTGTCAACTAACCTCCAAATATTCTTTTCCTCTGCCTTCGGGGAGCGTACAAAACAGCCGCCCTTATTCTCGGTTATAGCATCCCGCGGCGTGGGTGGCCTCGACGTGGTTTTCGTGTTGTTCATCGAGTACCTGCCGTTTCAGGCGGATACCACCCGGGCGTGATGCCTGCGGCGGTGCTTTTTTGCGCACATCGCTTGTCAATCGGCGACGCATGTGCTATGATGAGAAAAAATCGAGAGAGAGGAACTTGGGCCATGGAAACCAGCTTCAAAACGTGTGTATTTGGCGGATTCGATCGGGAGGATGTCATCTCCTACATCCGGAAAACGGCGGAGGAGTCCCAGAAAAAGCTGGAGGCACTGATGGAGGAGACGGAACGCCTCCGCGTCCGGTGTGAAACGGCGGAGAGCGAGCTGTCCGCCCTGCGGGCTCGTTCCGCGGAGCTGGAGCAGCAGCTGGCAGACACGGAGATCCTGCGCGCCGAGGCAGAGCGCCTGCGTACGGAGGAGGAGACGCTGCGCCGCGAGAATGAGACGCTGCGGGGGCCGGCGGCTCAATACCAGTCCCTGAAGGACCACATCGCAGACATCGAGATCAGCGCCCACCGCCGTACCGAGGAGTTCCGCGGCAAGGCCATCGCAGAGCTGATGGAGCTGGTGGACGGCCAGCGCCGGTGGTGTACCCAGCAGGAGGCGGCGTACCGTCAGATGAACGAGGGCATCCTGGCCGAGCTGCGGAAGGCGCAGTGCTGTGTGGAGGAGTGTGACCTGGGGAATTTCCAGCAGTTCCAGGAGTCCCTGCGTCAGCTGGCGGAGACCATCAACGGTGGGGAATGAGCCGCGGCGAGACTTGATCAGGCGGAGAAGGCCATGACGGCAGCACAGGCGCTCCACCAGAAAAAGCGGGGGACGGTGGCGCACCCCGACTTCCGCGTTGAGCTGCGCCGTCAGGCGGACCATCTGATGCTGTGGTAAATTGCACAAGAAAGCCCCGCAGTCCCAAAGGACTGCGGGGCTTTTCATATGGAGGAAACAGGGGATGCTTACAGCAGCATGACGCCGTGTGCGGCACAGCCGTCCACGGTGGCCTTGTCCCACAGGCTGGCTTGCACCTCGCCGATGTGGCAGGTACCGATCATCAGCATGCACAGACGGCTCTGGCCGATACCACCGCCAATGGTCAGGGGCAGCTGGCCGCTGAGCAGCATCTTGTGGAAGGGCAGCTCACGGCGGTCATCACAGCCGCGCTTGTGCAGCTGGTAGTCCATGGATGCTTCGTCCACGCGGATACCCATGGAAGAGATCTCAAAGGCACTGTCCAGCACGGGGTTATACATAATGATATCGCCGTTCAGGGACCAGTCGTCATAGTCGGGAGCGCGGCCGTCATGGGGCTTGCCGCTGCGCTTCAGGTCGTCGCCGATCTGCATCAGGAACACGGTGTGGTGTTCACGGCAGATGGCGTTCTCGCGCTCCTTGGGGGTGTAGTCGGGCCAGCGATCCTCCAGCTCCTGGGTGGTGACGAAGTACACCTCACGATCCAGTACGGTGTGCAGGCTGGGAAACGCGATCTGCAGGGCGTCGTTGGTCTCCGCCACGGCGCCCACAATGGCGCGGACGGTCTGGCGCAGGAACTGCTCGTTGCGGTCCTGCCGCTCGATGACCTTCTCCCAGTCCCACTGATCCACATAGACGGAGTGGAGGTTGTCTACCTCCTCGTCGCGGCGGATGGCGTTCATGTCGGTGAACAGGCCCTTACCGGGCTTGAAATCGTAGCGCTTCAGCGCCAGCCGCTTCCACTTGGCCAGTGAGTGGACCACCTGACCGGTGGCGCCCACATCGGGGATATCAAAGGAAACAGGGCGCTCCACGCCGTTAAGGTTGTCGTTCAGACCGGAATTTTCCTCCACGAACAGGGGAGCGGAGACACGGCGCAGATTCAGCGCCTGCCCCAGGTTCACCTGAAAATTGCTCTTGATGAACTCGATCGCGCGCTGCATCTCATAGGTGGACAGCGGCGTTTTGTAGCCGGCAGGGATCGTCAATTTGCTCATGCGTGAAACACCTCTCTTGAATAAAAAATATGTTGCCATTATAGGCGGCTGTGCCGGAGATTGCAAGTAAAATTTCGGAAAAATATGGGGAATCTCACCGAACAGTTTTGTATAAAAATGTCCCTCAACATCGTTGAGAGACATTTTTATGCGATTTGTCCGCGAGCAGCTTACCGGCACTCCTCCATCATGGCGCGGAAGGCGGGGAGGCTGCGGCGGATCATGTCGTTGGACACGCAGTAGCTCAGGCGGAAGTAGCCGGGGCAGCCGAAGCCGTCAGCGGGCACCACCAGCAGATTGTAGTCCAGCTTGGCCTTCTCGGAGAACGCGTTGGCGTCGCCGTTGGGGGCCTTGACGAACAGGTAGAACGCGCCGTCGGGCTTGGCGCACTCGTAGCCCATCTCCCGCAGGCTATTGTACAGCAGGTTGCGGTTCTCATCGTAGGCCGCCAAGTCGGGGCGCTCACCGGCGCACAGTTGGATGACTTTCTGCATCAGCGTGGGCGGGCAGACGTGACCCATGACACGGGCGGCACCGGAAACAGCGGCGTACACCGCAGCACTGTCGTCGGCAAAGCCCGGGACGTACACATAGCCGATGCGCTCGCCGGGCAGGGACAGGGACTTGGAGTAGGAGTAGCAGACGATGGTATTGCGGTACAGGCAGGGGATAAAGGGCACGGTGACATCGCCGTACACCAGCTCGCGGTAGGGCTCGTCGGCGATAATATAGATGGGGTGGCCATATTCGGCGCTCTTGCGCTCCAGCAAAACGGCCAGACCCCGCAGCGTCTCCTCGGTGTACACCACACCGGAGGGATTGTTGGGGGAATTGATGATGATGGCCTGGGTATGGGACGTGATGCGCTGCTCCACGGCGTCCAGATGGATCTGGAACGCCTGGGTATCGGCGGGTACCACCACCAGCTTGCCGCCGTTGGCAGTGACGAAGGGACGGTACTCGGGGAAAAAAGGAGCCACGGCCATGATCTCGGAATCACTGTCCAGAACGAGAGCCTTGATGATGGAGATCAGGGCCGGCGCCGCGCCGCAGGTGAGGAACAGCTCACTGGCCTTCACATTCAGGTCGAAGCGGTCGGAGAGGTCCTTGGCCACGGCGGCGCGGGCATCCTCGAAGCCGTTGGCCATGGAGTAGCCGTGGAGCTGGATAGAGTCCGTGGTGTCCACAATGGTATGGATGGACTCATTGACCTTTTTGGGGGCAGGGATGCTGGGATTGCCCAGGGAATAGTCAAAGACCTTATCCGCGCCCACCTTGGCGGCCTGCTCCAGACCATAGGCGAACAGCTGACGGATGACAGAAGGGGCGGTGCCCAGCTCATAGAATTGCTGATTGACCATAAGAAAACTCCTTTCAGACGGTAGTGGATACGGGATGTCAGGCCAGGTCCATGCGGGCGGCCAGAACGCTGCCCAGCGCGATGGAGGCCAGCTTGGAGTGGGCGCTGTCGGCGCGGCTCACCAGCACGATGGGCACCTTGGCGCCCAGGATGATGCCGGCATTCTTGGCGCCGCCGAACAGGGTAGCGGCCTTGCCGATGCCGTTTCCTACCTCATAATTGGGCACCAGCAGGATGTCAGCCCTGCCCGCCCCGGGGGCAGTGAAGTGCTTGTGATGGCAGGCTTCCTCACTGACGGCCAGATCCAGTGCCACGGGACCGCAGACATCCATATTGTACTTGGTCCAGCGGTCGGTCATGTGGGCCAGCGCATCGGCATCCACGGTGGACTGCACCTTGGGGTTCACCTGCTCTGCGCCGCAGATGCAGGCGGCATTGATGTGCTCGTAGCCCAGGGCCTGCAGCACCATAGCGGCGTTCTCCAGGATCTCGGCCTTTTTGTCCAGGTCGGGGAAGGTGTTGACACCGCCGTCGGTGAGAAGCACCATCCGGTCCAGCGCGGGGATCTCATAGAGCATGCAGTGGGTGGTGAGGTGGGAGGTGCGCAGGCCGTGCTCCTTATTGAATACGGCCCGCATCAGGTCGGCGGTTCCCAGAATACCCTTCATCAGGAAGTCGGCCCTGCCCTCTGCGCACAGGGCTACGGCCTTGGCAGCGCAGTCGGTATCGCTGTCGCCGGCCACTATCTCATAGGCGGCAGGATCCTCGCCCAGAGCGCTGAGCATGGACGCGATCTCCTCCTTATGGCCCACCAGAATGGGGGTGGCAATGCCCTCGCGGCGGGCATCCACCACGGCTTCGATCACCGGCTGGTCGTGGGCGGCAGCTACGGCGATGACACCGGTCCTGCTGCCGCAGGCGGCGGAAATAATGCCATCAATGGTATGTATCATACATTTTCCTCCTGTGTGGCGCAAATTCTTTGCCTATGTAAAGCAAAAATAGTACAATTTTACGCTTTACGATGGGATGATTATACATCGGCACACCCGCCGCGTCAACAATAAACTGAATGATTCGGCGAAATAAATTTATCATGCCGAGACATTGCAGGGGTTGACGAAATCCGCCGCATCGCATACACTGGATAGACGTGTATTTTTTCATGAGGTGAAAGAGATGAAAGAGATCAAAACGTGGTCGCTGGCCTTTACATATGTAGGATGCTTCCTGGGGGCCGGTTTTATCTCGGGGCAGGAGCTGTGGCAGTTTTTCGGCAGCTTCGGCAACTTGGGCTATGTGGGTTTTCTGCTGGCAGTGGTGCTGTTCTCCGCCATTGGTATCCTGTTCGTGCGGCTGACCCAGATGACCCAGTGCTCCGACATGGATCGCCTGCTGGTACCCTGGAACGTCAAGTGGCTGCGGGCGGCCTCCGGTGCGGTGGGCGCGGTATTCCTGTTTTTTGTGGTGGTGTCCATGTCCGCCGGTGTGGGCGCTATGCTGGCCCAGCTGTTCGATGTGTCGGCGTGGCTGGGCAGCGCCGTGTTTATGGCACTGGTGTTCGCGGTGGCGCTGCTGGGCGTGACGGGAATGGTCAATGCCTTCTCCGCACTGATACCCGTGCTGATCACGGCCACCGTGGCCTTCGCCGTGGGAGCCTACGCCACCTTCGGCACGGAGGGGGTCTTCCAGCTGCGGAACGTGAACAACAACCCGCTGATGCCCAACTGGTTCATCGCAGCGCTGACCTTCGTCTCCTATAATATTCTGGGCGGTATCGGTATCATGTCGCCGGTAGGGCAGTACGTCCGGCGGAAGCGCCACATCTACGGCGGCATCATTCTGGCCGGTGTGATGCTGCTGGCGGTGGCGGGCAGTATTCTCACCAGTCTGGCGTCATACCCCGAGGCGGTGGCGGCGGAGCTGCCCATGGTGGCGCTGGCCAGCCGTCTCAACGGGACGCTGGGCACAGTGTACGGCCTGATGCTGCTGCTGGCCATGTTCTGCAACGCGCTGGCCAGTCTGGTGGGACTCATCGCCTATCTGGAGCAGAAGGCCCGCTTCGTGCGGGAAAAAAAGAAGCCGGTGTTGGTGGGGCTGTGCGTACTGGCGTGGTGTGCCAGTCTGCTGGGCTTTGGTGAGATCATCGCCGTGGTGTATCCGATCTTCGGCTATCTGAGCATCGTGTTCATCGTGTGCATGGTGGTACACTTCGTACAGTGCCGAAAAAAGGAGAAGGCCAGCGCCTGACGGTATATGTGGCAGAAAAAGGGGACGGAGGCGATGCCTCCGTCCCCTTTTTGCAATTGTTGTAAAGTAGATATGCCTTACACACCAAACAGGATGTCGGCATAGGTGGGATAAGGCCACATCTTGGCGTCTACCAGGGATTCCAGCTGGCTGATGAGGTCGCCGGCCTGCCGGACGCGGGTGTTGATCTCCCCGCGGAAGTAGTGGGCGGCCTCGATGCCGCTGTCGGCGGCGGGAGCCTTCTCCAGTGCCTGAGAGAGATCCTGGCAGACATCCAGCAGCTGGTCACTGAGTCCACTGATCCGACGGATCAGATGCTCCTCCAGACGGCAGGTGGAGGCCAGGCCCGCCTCCTGCTTGTGTGCCATGCCCTTGGCCAGGTCGCCGGAGTACCGTGCCGCCACAGGAAGGATGCTGCGCTGCGCCATATTCAGCAGGGTGTTGGCCTCGATGGCAGACACCTTGCAGTAGTTCTCCAGATGGATCTCATAGCGGGCGCGCATCTCCGTCTCCGTCAGGACGGCGTGCTTCGTGAACAGCTCCACGTTCTTCTTGTCGATGTAGGCGGGCATGCAGTCCACGGTGTCGCGGAGGTTAGCAAGGCCGCGGCGGGCAGCCTCAGCCACCCAGGCGTCATCGTAGCCGTTGCCGTTGAAGATGATGCGCTGGTGGGCGGTAAACGTCTCCTGCAGCAGCTCCTGCAGGGCGGACTGGAAGTTCTCGGCCTTCTCCAGCCGATCGGCGAACTGGCTCAATTCCTCAGTCATGATGGTGTTCAGCACCACATTGGGGCTGGCGATGGACTGGGAGGAGCCCAGCATACGGAATTCGAACTTGTTGCCGGTAAAGGCCAGAGGAGAGGTGCGGTTGCGGTCCGTGGTGTCCTGGGGGATGTCGGGCATGGCATCGATGCCAACGCGCAGCTTCTTCTTGGTGATATCCACGTACTCCGTGCCCTGAACGATAGAGTCCAGAATGGCCGTCAGCTCATCACCCAGAAAAATGGAGATGATGGCAGGAGGGGCCTCGTTGCCGCCCAGACGGTGGTCGTTGCCGGGATATGACACGCAGCAGCGCAGCATCTCCTGATACTCGTCCACACCCTTGATAAAAGCCGCCAGGATCAGCAGAAACTGGGCGTTCTGGCTGGGGGTACCGCCGGGCTTCAGCAGGTTCTCACCGGTGTCGGTCTGAAGGGACCAGTTGTCATGCTTACCGGAGCCGTTGACACCGGCGAAGGGCTTTTCGTGGAGCAGGCACACCAGTCCGTGGCGGGCGGCCACCTTCTTCAGCATCTCCATGGTCAACTGGTTCTTGTCGCAGGCAGTGTTGGCATCAGCATAGATGGGAGCCAGCTCATGCTGGGCGGGAGCCACCTCGTTGTGCTCCGTCTTGGCCAGTACACCCAGCTTCCACAGCTCCTGATCCAGCTCCCGCATGAACGCGGCCACGCGGGGCTTGATGGCGCCGTAATAGTGGTCGTCCAGCTCCTGACCCTTGGGAGGCTTGGCGCCGAACAGCGTCCGACCGCACAGCTTCAGGTCCTCGCGGCGCTCGTAGGCGCTCTTGTCGATGAGAAAATACTCCTGCTCGGGGCCCACCTGGGCCGTGACATGCTGGACCTCTGTGTTGCCAAACAGCCGCAGGATGCGGACGCATGCGCGGTCCAGCTCCCGCATGGAGCGCAGCAGGGGGGTCTTCTTATCCAGCGTCTGGCCGCTGTACGAGCAGAAGATGGTGGGGATGTACAGGGTGTCGTCCTTCACGAAGGCGTAGGAAGTGGGGTCCCAGGCCGTGTAGCCTCGGGCCTCAAAGGTGGCCCGCAGGCCGCCGGAGGGGAAGCTGGAGGCATCGGCCTCACCCTTGTTCAGCTCCTTGGCGCTCAGTTCCATCCGCACGCCATCCTTGCCGTCGCGGGTGATGAAACTGTCGTGCTTCTCGGCGGTGAAGCCGGTCATGGGCTGAAACCAGTGGGTGTAGTGGGTGGCGCCCTTTTCAATGGCCCAGTCCTTCATCGCGCCGGCGATCTCGCCGGCTACGGAACGATCCAACGCCGTTCCCTGTGCCAGTGATTGCTGCCATGCACGGTACACATCGGCGGGGAGACGCTGCTGCATCTGCTGTTCTCCGAACACCATTTCGCCGAACAGGGCGGGAACATTGATCTTTTTCTCACACATCTGGATCGTTCCTTTCAAAGAGAAGTTGAATATTTAGAATGGCAAAAGCCGGTCTTTACAGAAAAAACTGCATCACAGCGGGCGTCACATACGCTTCCACCGCAGCTGCCGCCGCCAGCAGCGGCAGCACCGTCAGCGCCAGCACGCGGACGATATTTTTCAGCGTGGGAGCCATTATGCCCCTGGTGTTTTTGCGGACATACTGGTTGATGCGGCTGCACAGGTAGATGCCGCAGGCCAGACTGATGACCAGCGCCGGCAGTTCAAAGATGCCGTGGGGCAGGATGCCCCCCAGATAGGCCAGTATAGAGATGCCGTTGTTGAGGAAGTATGCGGCGAATAAGCCCAGCAGCAGGGCATTGACGCCCAGCGACAGGGCGGGCAGATAGATGAACGGGATAAATCCGTACAGTACGCTGAGCACCATGGCCCGTAGGTTGTTCCAGAGCAGCGCCGGCACACTGATGCTGCCGCTCTCACTGACCACACCGGCATCGGCCATCTGCTGGCTGAACAGCGTCAGCACCTGCGCAGGCACGGCAGGAAAGATCAATCCCGCCGCGAAGGCCAGCACGATCAGTGCGGCAAAAGCACCGCCTGTGATGAGCAGGGAATGGCGGAAGTCCTGACTGCGGAAGAAATCCCGCAGCTGACGGAACTGGGAGGCAATCATGCCAGCTTCTCCAGACCGGCGCGGAGACGGCGCAGCGTCTCGTCGCGGCCCAGGATGCGGCAGATCTCCACAGCGCCGCCCGGGGTCACCAGCTTGCCGGCGGCGGCGATGCGCACCGGCCACATCAGCGTGGCGTTCTTGACACCCAGTGTCTCCGCCAGTGCTACCAGCCCGTCGTGGATGGTCTCGTCCGTCCACTGAGGCAGCGCCTCCAGCATGGGAATGGCGGCCTCCAGCATAGTCTTGCAGACCTCGGGGTTCGTTTTGGATTTCTTATTGGTGAAGAACTCTACGCCGTAGTCGGGGCAGGTGTCGAAGAAATCCACCTTCTCGGGGATCTCCGTCAGCTTCTCGCAGCGGGCCTGAAGCAGTCCCGCGATGGCGGCCACATCGAAGTTACCCTTCACCGTCTGGCGGATGTAGGGCTCCGCCACCTTGGCAAACGCCTCGGGGGCCATGCTCCGCAGATACACGGCGTTGAAGTGATCCAGCTTGGCACGGTCAAAGATGGCAGGGGACTTGGAGATGCCGGTGATGTCGAAGGCATTCACCAACTCCGGCAGGGTAAAGATCTCCTGTTCTGCCAGCTCGCCCTTGGGGGACCATCCCAGCAGGGCCACATAGTTCAGGATGGCCTCGGTGAGATAGCCCTCCGCCTTCAGATCCTCATAGGATGGATCGCCATGGCGCTTGGACATCTTATTCTGGGCGTCCCGCATCACGGGAGAGCAGTGGACATAGGTGGGCACGTCCCAGCCGAAGGCATGGTACAGCAGGTCGTACTTGGGGGCGGAGGAGAGATACTCGCTGCCCCGCACCACATGGGTGATGCCCATCAGATGGTCGTCGATGACGTTGGCGAAATTGTAGGTAGGCAGGCCGTCCCGCTTCAGCAGCACCTGATCGTCCAGCGTGCTGTTCTCCACGGTGATGTCTCCGAAGATGGCATCGTGGAACGTGGTGGTGCCCGTCTGGGGGATCTTCTGCCGGATGACGTAGGGCTCACCGGCCTCCACGCGGCGCAGGGCGTCCTCCAGCGGCAGATCGCGGCAGGGATCGGCGGCGCGGTCAAACTCGCCGCTGTCCTCCTCGGAGGCGCACTTTTCGCAGAAGCAGTAGTATGCGCCGCCTTTTTCCGCCAGCAATTGGGCATACCTGCCGTAGGTGTCCCGCCGCTGGGACTGGATGTAGGGTGCCACCGGGCCGCCTACATCGGGGCCCTCGTCATGGTCCAGGCCGCACTCGGCCATGGTGCGGTAGATGACATCCACCGCGCCCTCCACCAGACGGCCCTGGTCCGTGTCCTCAATACGGAGGATAAACGTGCCGCCGTGGCTGCGGGCGATGAGCCAGGTATACAGCGCCGTGCGCAGGTTGCCCACGTGCATATAGCCGGTGGGCGAGGGGGCGAAACGGGTGCGGACCTTGCCGCGGGGGATGCGGGCCTCCATCTCGTCGAAATAGGTCATATCCATGCTCATCGGGACATCCTCCTCTGAATCTCATAAAATACCCGTTTATTATATTTCAAATAAGGGAAAAGTCAAGGAGAACGGGGGCTGTTCTGTTGCAGAACGCGAGATTTTGTGATAAAATGCCCTTGTCCGGTGAAAAGCGGCGTTCCATCTGGTAATTACACCAAATGTTTGGAATGTTTCTTGCTTTTTCTGCCGCGCTCTGTTATAATGCCATCGGTCATTTCACTGATGGTAACTATATATGAGAAAGGAAGATCGCTGCTATGATCTATACGACTGAAGTTCAGCATATGTGTCCCGTGGCCAAGGGCGCTTATCACGGACCGGCGCCCATTCCTGAGGAGGGCAAGTGGGTGCAGGCCAAGGAGATCTCCGACATCTCCGGTTTTACCCACGGTGTGGGCTGGTGCGCCCCGCAGCAGGGCGCCTGCAAGCTGACGCTGAACGTGAAGAACGGCGTCATCGAGGAAGCGCTGGTGGAGACCATCGGCTGCTCCGGCATGACCCACTCCGCCGCCATGGCCTCCGAGATCCTGATCGGCAAGACCATTCTGGAGGCACTGAACACCGACCTGGTGTGCGATGCCATCAACACTGCCATGCGTGAGCTGTTCCTGCAGATCGTGTACGGCCGTACTCAGTCCGCCTTCTCCGAGGACGGTCTGGCCGTGGGTGCGTCTCTGGAGGACCTGGGCAAGGGCCTGCGTTCCCAGGTGGGCACCATGTTCGCCACCAGAGACAAGGGACCCCGCTATCTGGAGATGGCCGAGGGCTACTGCAGCCGTCTGGCCCTGAACAAGGACGATGAGATCGTGGGCTACGAGTTCATCAGCCTGGGCAAGATGATGGATTTCATCAAGAAGGGCGACGATGCCAACGAGGCACTGAAGAAGGCCACCGGCCACTATGGCCAGTGGGACAACGCGGCGAAGTATATCGACCCGCGTCAGGAATAAGAAGGGAGGACGACAACAATGGCTCTGTTTGAAAGTTACGAGAGAAGGATCGACAAGATCAACGGCGTCCTGGCCCAGTACGGCATCGGCTCCGTGGAGGAATGCCGTGAGATCTGCAAGGCAAAGGGCTTCGACCCCTATGAGATCGTGAAGGGCATCCAGCCCATCTGCTTTGAGAACGCCTGCTGGGCGTATACTGTGGGCGCAGCCATCGCCATCAAGTCCGGTGTCAAGACTGCCGCTGAGGCCGCCAAGATGATCGGCGTGGGCCTCCAGTCCTTCTGCATCGACGGCTCTGTGGCTGAGGACCGCAAGGTGGGTCTGGGTCACGGCAACCTGGGCGCTATGCTGCTCAGCGATGATTCCAAGTGCTTCGCGTTCCTGGCCGGCCACGAGTCCTTTGCCGCCGCCGAGGGCGCCATCGGCATCGTGAAGAACGCCAATAAGGCCCGTAAGGAGCCTCTGCGCGTGATCCTGAACGGCCTGGGCAAGGATGCCGCCCAGATCATCAGCCGCATCAACGGCTTCACCTATGTGCAGACCCAGTTCGATTATTATACCAGCGAGCTGAAGATCGTCCGGGAGATCCGCTACTCCGAGACGGAGCGCGCCGATGTCCGCTGCTACGGCGCGGATGACGTCCGCGAGGGCGTGGCCATCATGCACCATGAGGGCGTGGATGTGTCCATCACCGGCAACTCCACCAACCCCACCCGCTTCCAGCACCCCGTGGCAGGCACCTACAAGAAGGAATGCATCGAGCAGGGGAAGAAGTACTTCTCCGTGGCCTCCGGCGGCGGCACGGGCCGCACGCTGCATCCCGACAACATGGCCGCCGGCCCCGCCAGCTACGGCATGACCGACACTATGGGCCGTATGCACTCTGACGCGCAGTTCGCCGGCTCCAGCTCCGTCCCCGCACACGTGGAGATGATGGGCTTCCTGGGCATGGGCAACAACCCCATGGTGGGCGCCACCGTCGCTGTCGCTGTGGCGGTAGAGGAAGCTGTAAAAGCCTGATATACCAACGGTTACTGGATTTTTTGAAGTCGGCGGATGAAGCGCTGACGCAGTAAAAATCCGGTCAAAAAAGTGGTCTTGTCCACGTTTTGTCCACATTTTTCCGAGATGTGGACAAAAGAGCGAGAAAAGAGAGCATCGCCGTAAGGCGGTGCTCTCTTTGAAGTAAGATGATCGTTGAAACGGATACGCCGTCTCCTACAGGAGGGCTGCTCGAACCCAGCATAGTCTACAGAGACAACGTATCCATTTCTGGTTCTGTGTAACACGGGACGTACAGACTGTCAATGCGCGGGCTGGTAAGAGGTCTGGCCATACAAATTCAAGATCACAGCGGAGGAGTATGCAAATGGAAGTGGAGAACTGGCTGCCGAGCGTGTGCGGCACCTGCGAGAAGGCGAATAGGGGCGCGAAGACCTGCGCGGTATATCCGGACGGTATCCCGTGGGAGTACCGGAGGAAGGTCAAGGGGCGGCCGGACGAGAGGGATACAACGCCGGACTGTCCGGAGTATCAGCAGACAACCAATCCGCAGCGCTGGATGACGCCGGAATGGCGGCAGATCATGCAGGACCTGGAGCGGGAAGTGGAGCGGGACCGAGAACGCGGGAAGTAAACGACGGGCAAAAAAGAAGAAGGTAGTCAGCAAAACTCCCTTCTCTGCGGAAACGCATTCGGGAGTAACCTCGCCAAAACCTTCTGAAAGTAATATACCAATCTCCGCCTCAAATGTCAATAAGGAGCCTCCCACCACCGCCGCAGGTCGCCTGGCCACAAGCGATATACAGGGAAACTCCTCACTTGGCAGTATAGCTGCTCTCGTCGCAGATGTCAAGGGAAGTCCTCTGCCGGCGGCGATGGACACCTGAGCACGACAGGGCCAATTTCCGCCGGCAGGGAACATTCCGCTACGAGTGTAGCACGGGACACGCCCAAAATCAATAAAAAAGACGCACCTCCCAAATTGACGGCTCTTCCGGAATATCCGGCGCTCTGCGGGGAGATGCATCTATGGGGAGAGTATATGCCAGCAAGGTATATCTGTCAATAGAAAAAGCATTCCCAGAAGTTGAGGGCTCTTGTGCTGAGACCAGCAGCGGCCCGCGGGGGAATACTTTTATCAGGTATATTATACAAATACCTCCGCCAAATGTCAACAAAAAAACCGTTTTACACGCAAACACCCCCCGGCCTTACGGCCGAGGGGCGTTTTTATGGGCGTATATGCGTCAGCACTTGCCGAAGAAACCGCACAGCAGCTTCAGCAGGGAAGCGCAGTCGAAATTGCAGAACATAATGCTGTACCTCCTATGTATATTTCCCTTGCAAGGACAACGTCATTGTAACCGATTTGTAACTCTTTTGCAAATGTAATATCTGCCAGCTACAAGATCAGCAGCAGGCCGATGGCGATGAGCAGCTCCTCGTCCGCCTCCTGCCGGAAGAGAAAGAACAGCAGGATCAGCAGGAGGATGTCTCCCGCATCAAGATCCGAAAGGTGCAGCTTCTCCAGCAGGCCGTTGAGCAGCCCCCGCTCCGGCGCAGGCGGCGGAGGACGGCGGGGCGGCTCATCAGGCGGAGCCTCTTGCACGGGCGGTGCTTCCTGCGGCCTGGGAGGCGGGGGAGCAGCCGGATGCTGCGGCGGCTGAGGTGAACGCTGCGACTCCGGCGGCGGCAGCGGCGCGTCCTCCGCGCTGATGCGGGTGTAGGTGCCGCCGTCGCCGCGGATGTAGCGGTTATACATGGCCGTCCCCCCAATCCATTAGAAATTTTTTACCCAGATGGATAAGCCGCGCCAGCCGTGCGGCCCGCTCCACCTTGTCCTGCTTGCTCTCCTTGAGAAAGGGGCGCAGGGCGTACAGCAGCTGCATGGTCTGGCTGCTGGAGCGGCTGTACTCCTGCAGGAGCGGCAGAAAACGGGCCACCACCTGAGGGTCGATACCGCCCGGCAGGGAGGGGGCGGGCGCCTGGGGGGCGGTCTGCGTGGTCGGTGCGGCGGGTGGAGCCGCAGCAGTTGGAGGAGACGGCGAAGCGCTGCCGCCGCCCATGGTGGCTGAGAGCTGCTGAGCCATCTGCATGATCTGGGCCATGCTGTTGGGGTCCGACAGCAGCGCGTTCAGTTTTTCATCCAGCTCCGCCATGCCGCGGACCTCCTCTCATCATCGCTGCAGGGATTCTTCCAGATGCTGTACCAGCGCCGCACCCTCCGGTGTGGCCATCACACGCTGGAGCATGGCGGACAGCGCCGACATGTCACCGGCGGCGGCCTGCTGTGCAGCGCGGCCCAGCGCCGCGGTATCACCGCCGGACAGCATTCCCAGCAGAGCGCGGCCATCCGCCGACTGCATCACAGAACGCAGCGCGGCGGGGTCATTTTTTAATTTCTTCACCATGTCCTGTTCATTCACGAAAAAACCTCCTCCACAGATGAGCCTTACAGAGACATTGTATGTGGCGGCAAATGAAAACGTGCCTGTCGGCTTTACCGGCAGGCACGTCTTTTGCAGAAGCGAATTGTATGCAATGTGTACGTTTAATCGTAAATGGTATTCAAGTGGTCGAAAATTGCCCGCAGACCGTCCATATCCTTCTCGTCCAGCCAGTAGAGGAACACGCCGCTGATGGCCACGCGGCCATCGTCCAGGATCTGGACGGCGGAGAGCGCGTCACCGTCCGACGGCTGCACGCCGATGAGATAGACGGTGCCGCCGCCCAGCAGGCCGCTGCCGAATTCCGTGGTGCTGAACCGCGGATCGCGGAAGCGTGCGGCCTTCAGCCAATCACAGACCTCCTGCACCAGCTCCGCTTCGCGGTTCGGCGTCAGGGTGTAGTCCTGGACGAAAACCTCTCCCGTTTCCCCGCCAGGTGTTGTCTTGGCCAGCGTGATGTCTTGGATACCGGCAGTGCTGTTTGGCAGGTGCAGCACCGCCGCGGCGCGGCGGGGGAGCAGGCTGAACAGGGCCGCGCCGGTCAATATCAGCACCGCCAGGACCAGCCACAAAAGGCGCTTTTTCTTTTTGCTCATAGGCATCTCCTTTCCGTATCCGTGTGGGTGCTGCCGGTAACAGCATACCACACGGATGGGGAAAAGTCCAGCGCCCCCGTATCTGCATACAAGTCCATATATACAGAATATCTTGCATAAACCGGTTGTAAAATGCGGGAAAGTATGATAATATACTATACTGCTGAACAGCGGCGCAGTATCCTAGTCAGATCTGCCGTCTTCTGAAGAGGGGCCTAAAAATCCCTAAAAGGGCACAACTGTGAAACCTCTGGTGCTTGCTTCTTACGCCCAGTTTGGGGTGGGTGCTGGAAGGGAGGCGCGGCCAGTCACCGCGCCTGCGGCCGTAGGGCGCCCTCCAATGGCATGGAGGACCCGACCCTGCGGTCGTGGAGACCTGCTGTTGTGCACAGGCGTACTCCCTTTGTGGTTAGCGACCTGTGTACGAAGCAGATTGCGAACCTGCATCGCGGTGCTACCCGGCTTTATGCCGTGAACGCTGTGTGCAGAGTAGCCTGCCTTGCGTGGGCAGGGTGGATGGGAGAGTCAACGCGTCATGTCCCCGGCCAGGGACGCAGCGCTATTTCCCTGAAACCCTGTTTGCAAAAGAGGATAAGAGACGGTTTGACTGTGGTGGAAATCACCTAGGCTGTCCTGAGAGGGGGCGCCGGAAGGATTGCAGTGCGGACTAAGTGGCAGTCGGGTATCGCGGCGGGCAACACCGCGACACAGCACCGAAGGGGAAACCACCTGCATCGGCGACGAGAGGTGTGCTGCGGGGAAATCCAACCCGTACCTAAGCCGCAAGATTTACTTCCGGAGTCGCCCTGTTCAGCATTTACTCTATCCATATAAAAAACTTTATCAAAAAAGCGAGGTTTGTCACTTGGCAGACAGTAACAGTAAGGATAAAAAGAAAAGCAAAAAGCAGGGCAGCTGGCCTCTGCGGGTATTCCTGCTGGCGGTAGCGCTCAGTGCCGTTATGAGCTTTTTCTCCTCCACGGCGCTGGAGGGCGCAGGTTACATGGTAACGCTGCTGGTACTGGCGATGTTTATCGCGCTGGGCATCATCTTCGACATGGTGGGCGTGGCGGTGACGGCGGCGGACCCCAAGCCGTTCCACTCCATGGCCGCCCACAAGGAAAAGGGCGGACGGGAGGCTATCCGGCTTTTGCAGAACGCCAACCAGGTCAGTTCCGTGTGCAACGACGTGGTGGGCGACATCTGCGGCATCGTCTCCGGCTCTACGGCGGCGGTGATCGTGACCCAGCTGCAGCGGGATCTGAGCACCACGTCTGTTTTGATCTCTATCGGCGTGACGGCGCTGATCTCCGGCATCACCATCGGCGGCAAGGCGCTGGGCAAATCGATGGCCATCAACGACTGCACCAAGGTGGTGTACCGCGTGGCGCGTATCATGAACGCGCTGCACCTCTATCGCTGACACAAAGGAGCGGATGCGCTTTGGTTCTTGAAAATATCCATTCTCCGGCGGACGTGAAGCGCCTGACCGAGAAGCAGACGGAGCTGCTGTGCATCGAGCTGCGGCAGTTCCTCATTGAGCAGATATCCCGTACCGGCGGGCATCTGGCGTCCAATCTGGGAGCGGTGGAGCTGACTGTGGCCATCCACCGTGTGTTCGACACGTCCACGGACCGGCTGGTGTTCGACGTAGGCCATCAGTGCTACGTCCATAAGGCTCTGACAGGGCGACGGGAGCTGTTTGCCACGCTGCGGCAGTTCGGCGGCCTGTCCGGCTTTCCCAAGCCGTATGAGAGCGTCCACGACGCCTTTGTGGCAGGCCACGCCTCCAACTCCGTGTCCGCAGCGCTGGGCATGGCCCGCGCCCGCACCTTGCAGGGCGGGCACTACAATGTACTGGCGCTTATCGGTGACGGTGCCCTGGGCGGCGGACTCAGCTTCGAGGGGCTCAACGACGCCGGCGCCTCCGGCGAGCCGCTGATCGTCATTCTCAATGACAACGGCATGTCCATCGATGCCAATGTGGGCGGTATGTCCCGCCATCTGGCCAAAATGCGGACGAAGGCGGGCTATTACGAATTCAAAAAGAAGTACCGGCAGGCGCTGGATGTTACCCGTGTAGGCCGTCTGCTGTACGAGGCCAGTCACGACGTGAAAACGGCACTGAAAAAGTCACTGCTGCCGGTGAGCACCGTGTTCGAGGACATGGGCTTTACGTACATGGGGCCGGTGGACGGCCACGATGTCCGGCGGCTGACGGATATGCTGCGGGCGGCGCGGGAGCAGAACTGTCCCGTGCTGCTGCATGTCCACACCCGGAAAGGGAAGGGCTACGCCCCTGCGGAACAGGCACCGGAGCGCTTCCACGGCGTATCCCCCTTCGATCCCGCCACGGGGCGGGCCAGCGCGCCGTCCGAGCCGTCGTTCTCCTCTGTGTTCGGACAGGAGCTGAAGGTGCTGGCGGACCAGGACGCGCATATCTGCGCCATCACGGCAGCCATGGCGGAGGGCACAGGCTTGACGGCCTTTGCCGCTGCCCATCCCCGCCGGTTTTTCGATGTCGGCATCGCCGAGGGTCACGCAGTGACCATGGCGGCGGGCATGGCCAAGCAGGGCATGCTGCCGGTATTCGCGGTGTACGACAGCTTTTTGCAGCGGGGCTACGACATGCTGGCACAGGACGTGTCGCTGGACAAGCTCCACGTGGTCTTTGCCGTGGACCGCACCGGTCTGGTGGGGGCCGACGGCGAGACGCACCACGGGTGCATCGACTATCTGTCCCAGATCCCCGATATGACGGTGCTGTGCCCCGCCAGTTTCGCGGAGCTGCGGAGCATGCTGCGCACGGCACTGTACCGCTGCGGCGGACCGGTGGCAGTCCGCTATCCCCGGGGCGGCGAGGGCACGTACCGCGATAACTGCGGCGACGCGCCGGTATCGGTGCTGCGGCAGGGGGCGGATGTGAGCATCGTGACCTATGGGATTTTGACGGAGCAGGCGCTGGCGGCGGCGGAGCTGCTGGCGCAGGAGCATATCGCGGCGCAGGTGGTGAAGCTGAACCGCGTGACGCCGCTGGACGGAGACGCCGTGTGCGGCGCTCTGGCAGGCGTCAGGCGTCTGGTGGTGCTGGAGGACCAGCTGCGCCAGGGCTGCGTGGGTCAGCGTCTGGCGGCGCTGCTGCTGGAGCGCGGCGCCGCGCCGGAGAAGCTGCGGCTGCTGAACGCGGGGGAGCGTCTGCCCGCCCAAGGCAGTGTCAGGCAGCTGTACCACGCGCTGGGGCTGGATGCCCAGGGCGTGGTGTGCGCCGTGAAGGAGGTGCTGGCATGAGCAAGAAAACAAGGCTGGATGTCCTGCTTGTGGAACAGGGACTGCTGGACAGCCGCCAGAAGGCACAGGCCCACATCATGGCCGGTCTGGTGTTCGTCAACGGCCAGCGGGTGGACAAGCCCGGGACGGCCGTGGCCAACGATGCGCAGATCGAGGTACGGGGCCGCGCCCTGCCCTATGTCAGCCGCGGCGGCCTGAAGCTGGAAAAGGCCATGAAAACCTTTCCTATCACGCTGGAGGGTAAGATCTGCGCCGACATCGGCGCGTCCACCGGGGGATTTACCGACTGTATGCTGCAAAACGGCGCGGCCAGAGTCTACGCTGTGGACGTGGGCTATGGTCAGCTGGACTGGAAGCTGCGCAACGACCCGCGGGTGGTGTGCCTGGAGCGCACCAATGCCCGCTATCTGGACCATGAACAGGTGCCTGACGTGCTGGATTTTGCGTCCATCGATGTGTCGTTCATCTCACTGAAGCTTATCTTTCCGGCGCTGTACAACCTACTGCGCGAGGGCGGTGAGATTGCCTGCCTCATCAAGCCGCAGTTCGAGGCCGGACCGGAGAAGGTGGGGAAGAAGGGGGTCGTCCGCGACCCCAAGGTACACCTGGAGGTGCTGGAAAACTTCCTGACACATGCAAAGGATAACCACTTTACAGTGCTTGGCATCACATATTCTCCCATACGAGGACCTGAGGGCAACATCGAATATCTCGGCTATCTGCGCAAAAGCGTGGAGTCGGACACCATCCCCGATCTTGCGGCGCTGGTGGACGCCTCCCACAGCGAACTGAAAGAGAGAAGGGACAGCGAATGAAACGAGTGATCCTCTGCCCGAACCCCTATCGGGACAACGAACTGACCGTGGCAAAGCGCTCCCGTCAGCTTCTGGAACAGATCGGCTTTGAAACGGTGGTGTGCCTGCCATTCAGCCGGGAGGGCTACGGCGACCAGCTGGGCGTGCCCATCCGACAGCTGCAGCAGGAGATCAAGCGCGCCGATCTGCTTATCGCCTTCGGCGGTGACGGCACCATCCTGCATCTGGCCCGCACCGTGGCACTGCACAACGTGCCGGTGCTTGGCATCAATCTGGGCAGCCTGGGGTTTATGTCAGAGCTGGAGCCCAATGAGCTGGAGCGGCTCAACGATTTGAAAAACTGGGATTTCACCGTGGAGTCCCGCATGATGCTGGATGTCACCGTTCTGCGGGAGGGGCGTCCGGTGTATAACAACATTGCTCTGAACGATGCGGTGGTGTCTAAGGGCTCTGTGGCCCGCGTGGTGCGGCTGGACGTTACCACCGAGGAGGGACGGCTCACCAAGATCACCGGCGACGGCGGCATCGTATCCACACCTACCGGCTCCACCGGCTATTCCATGGCGGCGGGCGGCCCCATCGTAGAGCCCACGGCCCGCAATCTGCTGTTGACGCCTATCTGCCCACATTCCACCCGCGCGGGCAGCTACGTTCTGTCACCGGAACACATCATCACCATTGAGGCGGCAGATGCTAACCGGAAGTTCGTCTACCTCTCCGTGGACGGCGGTAAAGCGTTCTCCCTGAAAAACGGGGACAAGGTGCGGGTGCGGCAATCCCGCTTTACGACGAAGCTGGTACGGCTCTCAAAGAAGAGCTTCTGCGAGATCCTGGATTCAAAAATGGGAATGGAGGTAGCCACGCATGAAGAATGACCGTCAGACCATCCTGCTGGAAATCATCGAGCAGGAAGCCGTGGAGACGCAGGAGCAGCTGCTGCGCCGGTTGGCGGAGCGGGGCGTGAAGTGTACGCAGGCCACCGTTTCCCGTGACATCAAGCAGCTCCATCTGGTGAAGGAGCCCACAGGACAGGGTCGCTATCGCTACGCCGTGTCCGTGCAGAAAAGCAAGCTGAACTTCGCCGAGAAGCTGCGGACCATCTTCCGTGAGTGTGTGCTGTCGGTGGAGGCTGCCCAGAATCTGGTGGTGCTGAAAACTATCGAGGGCATGGCACAGGGCGCCGCCTTCACACTGGACAACATGGGCGACACGGACATCGTGGGCACGCTGGCCGGTGACGACACCATCCTGCTGGTGTTCCACGACAACGTGCGTGCGCTGGATTTCTGCGAACAGGTCAAGCAGATGCTGCGGTAAGCGGCAGAGGAGGGTAGCGCCATGCTGGAAGTGCTCCACATTGAAAATATCGCCATCATCGAGGAGGCGGACATCCGGTTCGAGGCAGGCTTCAACGCGCTGACCGGCGAGACCGGCGCGGGCAAATCCATTGTCATCGATGCCCTCAGCGCGGTGCTGGGCCAGCGGACAAGCCGCGAACTCATCCGCACCGGCGCGGACAAGGCGTTTGTCAGCGCGGTGTTCTCCGGTGTGGACTCCGCCATCGCGGAGGAGCAGGGCGTGACACCGGAGGAGGACGGCTCCCTGCTGCTGCAGCGGGAGATCCACAGTGACGGTAAGAGCGTCTGCCGCGTGGGGGGACGGCCGGTAACGGTGGGCCAGCTGAAGGCGCTGGGCAGCCGCCTGCTGAACATCCATGGGCAGCACGACGGCCAGCAGCTTCTGGACGAGGAGCAGCATTTGCAGTTCCTGGACAGCTTTGGAAAGCTGGAAAGTCTTATTAATACATACGCTGAAAAGTATAATAGCTTTACAGCGATACAACGAAAAATACAGTCCTTGCAGATGGACGAATCGGAAAAAGCGCGCCGCGTAGATACCTTGACCTACCAGATCAACGAGCTGGAGCGGGCGAAGCTCCGCGCCGGCGAGGAAGAGGAACTGGCTGCGAGGAGGAACCTGCTGCGCAACGCGGAGAAGTTTACCTCCGCCGTGGCCGAGGCAGACTACGCCCTCAACGGCGACGACAGCGGCGATGGTGCGCTGGGCATGCTGCGGCGGGCGCAGGACTCCGTAGGCGCGGTACGGCATCTGGACGACGACTACGCCGGCCTGTACCAGCGGCTGGAGGCGTTGTACAGCGAAGCCTACGATGTGGCAGCCACCATCGAGGACAAGCGGGAGGGCTTCGATTTCTCGCCCAACGAGCTGGACGATGTGGAGAGCCGCTTGGACCAGCTGTATCGCCTGAAAAAGAAGTACGGCCCCAGCGTGGAGGACATGCTGGCCTATCTGGAGCGCTGCCGCGCCGAGCTGGAGCAGATCGAGTACGCCGGTGATGCGCTGACACAGCTGGAGCGGCAGCTGGGCAAGGCGGAGAAGGAAGCCGTCAGTGCGGCGCAGGCTCTGTCCGAGGGGCGGCGGCAGGCGGCGGAGCGGCTGTCCGCCCAGATCCTGGAGGAGCTGCGGCAGCTGGACATGGGCAGGATCCGGTTCGCCGTGGACATCGCAGAGAAGCCTCTCAGCGCCGATGGCATGGACCAGGTGCGGTTCCTGATGTCCGCCAATGCGGGCGAGGAGCTGCGGCCTATCCACAAGATCGCCTCCGGCGGTGAGCTGGCCCGCATCATGCTGGCCATGAAAAACGTGCTCAGTGAGCAGGATCAGGTGGGCACGCTGGTGTTCGATGAGGTGGATACCGGCGTCAGCGGCCGTGCCGCCCAGAAGGTGGCGGAGAAGATGGCCCGCATCAGCCGCCGCAAGCAGGTGCTGTGCGTCACCCATCTGCCGCAGCTGGCGGCCATGGCGGATACTCATTTCTCCGTGGAGAAGGGGGAGCGGGACGGTCGCACCTACACCGCTGTGCAGCGTCTGGATCGGGAACAGCGCCGTCAGGAGCTGGCCCGGCTTACCGGCGGCAGCCACGTGTCCCAGACCATACTGGATGGGGCGGAGGAACTGCTGGCTGAGGCGGAAAAGTTTCGTGCTTCCATGCGTTGACGCCAATGCACCGGTTTCGGTAAAATGATAGTTGACAAACGGAGAATTTCTGCTAAAATAGTGACAACTTGATAATGCCACAGTGATGAAGGGAAGAAGTAGCACGCTTCTGCGCCTGCAAAGAGAGCCTCCGGACGGTGCGAGGAGGACAGGGCGGAGCCTGTGAATACATCCTGGAGCAGCCTCCTGAAGCCGTTGGGCGCGTAGGGATGTGTCGGGTCCGCCCGTTACAGCGGCAGGGTGTGTCAGCACCCGACGAGGCCATGTCCGTGAGGGCATGGCGAATATGAGGTGGTACCGCGATTCTGATCGCCCTCTGTCAGCAGGCAGGGGGCGTTTTTTTCGTCCTTTGCCAGGAAAATGACAACAACATCAACGGAAAGGAAACTGAAAAAATGGGAATTTACGAAGAACTGGTGGCTCGCGGCCTCATCGCGCAGGTCACCAACGAGGAAGAGATCCGCGAGATGATCAACAACGGCAAGGCCACGTTCTACATCGGCTTTGACTGCACGGCGGACTCTCTGACGGCAGGTCATTTCATGGCGCTGACCCTGATGAAGCGTCTGCAGATGGCGGGCAACAAGCCAATCGCCCTCATCGGCGGCGGCACCACCATGATCGGCGACCCCTCTGGCCGTACCGATATGCGGAAGATGCTCACCAAGGAGGATATCGACCACAACGCCGAGTGCTTCAAGCGCCAGATGGAGCGATTTATTGACTTCGGCGAGGGCAAGGCCATCATGCTCAACAATGCCGACTGGCTGCTGGATCTGAATTATGTGGACCTGCTGCGCGAGGTGGGTGCCTGCTTCTCCGTCAACAACATGCTGCGTGCCGAGTGCTACAAGCAGCGCATGGAGAAGGGACTGAGCTTCCTGGAGTTCAACTACATGATCATGCAGAGCTATGACTTCTACTATATGTTCCAGCACAACGGCTGCAATATGCAGTTCGGCGGCAACGACCAGTGGTCCAATATGCTGGGCGGCACCGAGCTGATCCGCCGCAAGCTGGGCAAAGACGCCCACGCCATGACCATCACTCTGCTGACAGACTCCCAGGGCAACAAGATGGGCAAGACCGCCGGCAACGCCGTGTGGCTGGATCCCAACAAGACCAGCCCCTTCGAGTTCTATCAGTACTGGCGCAACATCGACGACGCCGACGTGCTTAAGTGCATCCGCATGCTGACATTCCTGCCGCTGGAGGAGATCGATAAGATGTCCAACTGGGAGGGCGCGCAGCTCAACGAAGCCAAGGACATCCTGGCCTACGAGCTGACGAAGCTGGTCCACGGCGAGGACGAGGCCGAGAAGGCCCGCGCCGCGTCCAAGGCACTGTTCTCCGGCGGCGGTGACACCGAGCACATGCCCACTACCGAGCTGACCAACGACGACTTCGGCGGCGGCGCCATCGACGTTCTGACGCTGTTGGTGAAGTGCGGGCTGGCCGCCTCCAAGGGCGAGGCACGCCGTCTGGTACAGCAGGGCGGCGTGGCAGTCAATGACCAGAAGGTGTCCGCCATCGAGACCACCTTCGGCTGCGAGCAGTTCACCGGCGACGGCGTCATTATCAAAAAGGGCAAAAAGGTATTCCACCGCGCCGTTCTGGTGTGATAGAGCCGGTCATCTGCGCATAAAATGTTACTACCTCAAAGGCTGCGGCTTCGCCGCAGCCTTTGGAGCGTTTCGGGGCGTAAGGCCGCAGAAAGTGGTTGAACGGCGCGAGATTTTATACTATAATAAGATGTTACTATATGAAAGAATGTGTGGTATGCCTATGAAGACCCATGATTTTTATTTTGACCTGCCGCCGGAGCTTATCGCCCAGACACCCATCCCTCAGCGGGACGCCTCACGGCTGCTGGTGCTGGATAAGGAGACCGGTGCCACAGAGCACCGGCACTTCTTCGACCTGCCGGAGTACCTGCGGCCCGGCGACTGCCTGATCCTGAACAATTCCCGCGTCCTGCCGGCGCGGCTGCTGGGCCATCGCGTGCCTGGGGGCGGCGTGTGCGAGATATTGCTGCTCATCGACCGCGGCAGCAACGTGTGGGAGTGTCTGGTGCGGCCGGGGAAGAAGCTGCGCAAGGGCGCGAAGGTGTCCTTCGGCGACGGTGAGCTGACGGCGGAGATCGCGGAGGAGCTGCCGGACGGCAATCGGCTGGTGCGCTTTTCCTACGAGGGCATTTTCCTGGAGGTACTGGATCGGCTGGGCAAGATGCCGCTGCCGCCCTACATCAAGGAGGAACTGCAGGATAGGGAGCGGTATCAAACCGTCTACTCCAAGGTGAACGGCTCCGCCGCCGCACCTACTGCGGGCCTGCATTTCACACCGGAGCTGCTGGAGCGCGTTCAGCAAATGGGTGTAAAGGTAGGCTACGTTACACTACATGTGGGACTGGGGACCTTCCGCCCTGTGAAGGAGGAGGAGGTCACCGACCACGCCATGCACAGCGAATACTGCGTTATCCCGCAGGAGACGGCGGATCTCATCAACGAGACGAAGCGCAGCGGCGGCCGCGTTATCTGCGTGGGCACCACCAGCTGCCGCACCGTGGAGTCTCAGGCGGCGGAGGACGGCACCATGCGGGCCAGCGCCGGCTGGACGGACATCTTCATCTACCCGGGCTACCGCTTTAAGGTGATGGACGCGCTGGTCACCAACTTCCACCTGCCGGAGTCCACCCTCATCATGCTGGTATCTGCGCTGGCGGGACGGGAGCATGTGCTGTCCGCCTACAAGGAGGCCGTGGAGCAGCGTTACCGGTTCTTCTCGTTTGGCGATGCGATGTTTATCCACTAAAAGGAAAAGGAGGACTTCAGGTGCATTTGCCGGATCTCGTTTCTGACCTTGCCGTTATCCTGCTGACCGGCGGTGTCATCACCGTTATCTTCAAAAAGCTGAATCTGCCGCTGGTCCTGGGCTACATACTGGCGGGATTCCTCATCGGCCCCTATATGCCGTTATTCTTCTCGCTGGCTGACATCGAGGCAGTGTCCACATGGAGCGAGATCGGCATCATCATCCTGATGTTCTGCCTGGGACTGGAGTTCAACCTCCACAAGCTGGCCAGCGTGGGCGGCACCGCCATCATCACAGCGCTGGTGGAGGTGGGCGGCATGCTGGCCATGGGCTTCGCCGTGGGACAGCTTATGGGCTGGGGCACCATGGACAGCATCTTCCTGGGCGGCATGCTGTCCATGTCGTCCACCACCATCATTATCAAGGCTTTCGATGAACTGAACGTCCGGAAAACGGACTTCGCCCAGCTGGTGTTCGGCACGCTGGTGATGGAGGATATCGCGGGCATCTTCATGATGATCATCCTGTCCACCATCTCCGTCAGTAAGTCCATCTCCGGCGGCGCACTGGCGCTGCAGCTGGGACTGCTGGTGCTGTATCTGGTGCTGTGGCTGGTGCTGGGCATCTTCCTGCTGCCTACGCTGCTGAACAAGGCGTCCAAGCTGATGAGCGACGAGACGCTGCTTATCGTGTCGCTGGGCATCTGCTTCGGTATGGTGCTTCTGGCGGACGCGCTTGGCTTCTCCTCGGCGCTGGGCGCGTTTCTGGCCGGTTCGCTGCTGGCAGGCACCGTCCACGCCGAGCGGGTGGAACACCTGACCTCCGGCGTTAAAGACCTGTTCGGCGCGGTATTCTTCATCTCTGTGGGTATGATGCTGGATCCCGGCGCCGTGGTAAAGTACATCTGGCCTATCCTGATACTGACCGCGGTGACCATCGTGGGGAAGCTGCTGTTTTCCTCGCTGGGCGTGCTGCTGTCGGGCCACACGCTGCGGCAGGCCATCTACTGCGGCTGCTCGCTGGCGCAGATCGGCGAATTCGCGTTCATCATCGCGTCGCTGGGCCTGTCGCTGGGCGTCATCGCGGACTACATCTATCCCATCATCATCTCTGTATCGGTCATCACCACGCTGACCACACCGTTCTTCATCAAGAGCGCCGATCGGATCTGCACCGGTCTTGAAAGACTGCTGCCGCAGAAGCTGGTGCAGCAGCTGGAGCGCTACACCGACGAGGAGCAGAGCGTCAAGGAGCAGGACAGCGACTGGGCCGTGTTCCTGCGCCGCTATGTGAAAAGAACGGTATTCTATGGCGTGCTGATGCTGGGCATCGTGATTCTGGGTGACGCGGTGCTGCTGCCGCTGCTGCGGGAGACCATCCATGTGCTGTGGATCAGTAAGGCCATCACGCTGTGCGCTGTCTATCTGTGCATCGCCATGTTCATCCGGCCCATGCTGGATGCCCATTCGCCGCAGTATACGGTGCTGTGGGCGAAGAAGCGCAGCTTTCGTCTGCCGCTGATCGCTCTCAGCGTCATCCGCGTGCTCGTCATCGTGCTCATCGTGTTCCTGCCTATCCGGACGGTGCTGGGCATCCACAGTCTGTGGCTGCTGCCGCTGCTGGCAGCGGCGGTGCTGGTGGCAGGGCACTTCGGATGGTTCGCGTCGGCCTACCTGTCGGTGGAGACGCGGTTCCTTACCAACTTCAATGAGCGCCTTTTGCAGCAGTACGGCGACAGCGACGATGCCACATGGCTGGACGAGAAGCTGTACGTCACGGAGCTGATCTGCCCATCGGAGGAGGCAGGGAAGGATCTGCGGGCTCTGGGCTGGGGCAGGCGCTATGGCGTGAATATCATCAAGATTGTCCACGGCAAGCGGGAGCTGGACATCCCCTCCGGTGACACGGTGCTCAGCGAGGGAGACCGGCTGGCCGTCCTGGGTGAGCGGGAGAACCTGGTCTCCCTGCGACTGTCCGTAGGGGCGGGGGAGGCGGAGCTGCCCACGCTGCATGCCTATATCAGCGGAGAGAAGGCACTGTATACCTACACGTTGGCTGTGGCGAAGAATGATCATCTGGCGGGCTGCACCATCCGCGACAGCGGTTTGCGAGAGAACTATGACTGCATGATCCTGGGGTTACAGCGGAACCTGCTGCCCATTATCGGACCCGACGTGAATTTCGTGATCCAGCGCGGCGACCTGGTATGGCTGCTGGGCTCCCGCCGCATGGCGGAGAAGGCGCTGGATGATATGGAGGAGGCATAAATGTTCAAAGTCATCAAAAAACAGGGCAAGGCGCGGCGGGGCGTGTTCACCTGCGCCCACGGCGGCGAGGTACAGACGCCGGTGTTCATGAATGTGGGTACCCAGGCCGCCATCAAGGGCGGCGTCAGCGCACTGGATCTGAAGGAGCAGCTGGGCACACAGATCGAGCTTTCCAACACGTATCACCTGCACCTGCGGCCCGGCGACGACGTGGTGCGCCAGCTGGGCGGCCTGCACAAGTTCATGCGCTGGGACGGCCCTATCCTCACGGACTCCGGTGGTTTCCAGGTGTTCTCGTTGGCCGGCCTGCGGAAGATCAGCGAGGAGGGCGTCACCTTTGCCAGTCATCTGGACGGCCGCCGCATTTTCATGGGGCCGGAGGAGAGCATGCGCATCCAGTCCAACCTGGGCTCCGACATTGCCATGGCCTTCGACGAATGCGTGGAGAACCCTGCACCCTACGACTACGCCAAGGCCAGCTGTGAGCGGACGCTGCGCTGGCTGGCGCGGTGCAAAGCGGAGCACGACCGGCTCAACGCGCTGCCGGACACCATCAACCCCCGGCAGATGCTGTTCGGCATCAACCAGGGCGCCACCTACGCAGACCTGCGGACCTGGCACATGCAGGAGATCGCCAAGCTGGACTGCGACGGCTACGCCATCGGCGGCCTGGCGGTAGGGGAGCCCACGGATGTGATGTACGACATCATTGAGAAGGTAGAGCCCTATATGCCGGCGGATAAGCCCCGCTATCTCATGGGCGTGGGTACGCCCAGCAACATCATTGAGGGCGTGGCCCGCGGTGTGGACTTCTTCGACTGCGTGATGCCTGCCCGCAATGCCCGTCACGGCAAGCTGTTCACCTGGAGCGGCACGCTGAACATCAAGAACGCCAAGTACAAGCTGGACGAGGGAACTATCGATCCTGAATGCGACTGCCCCGTGTGCCGGAATTTCAGCCGCGCCTACCTGCGGCACCTGTTCACGGCGGAGGAGATGCTGGCCATGCGTCTGGCGGTGATGCATAATCTGTATTTTTATAACAAGCTGACCCAGCGCATCCGCGACAGTCTGGATCAGGACTGCTTCGAGGAGTTCCGCGGCGCATACAGCAAAAAATTGGCAGAACGTGTGTGAAACCCCTTGCCAAAGAGGACGAGGTTCGGTATAATAGTGCCATTATGTAAAAAAGGAGTAACGTTCCATGTTTGACATCGCATACGCATCGACCACCGGCACCACCGGCGCCGGTACCGGTATGGGTTCCACGATCATGATGATCGTCCTGATGATCGCCATTTTCTACTTCCTGATGATCCGCCCCGAGAACAAGCGGAAAAAGCAGGCCGAGGAGATGCGCAACTCCCTGAAGAAGGGCGACTGGCTGACCACCATCGGCGGCGTGTACGGCCGCGTCGTGGGTATCACGGACCGCACCGTGGTCATCGAGACCAGCGAGGACCGCGTCCGCGTGGAGTTCCTGAAGTCCGCTATCGGCCAGGTCGGCACGCTGGACGAGCAGGCCGCCGCCCAGCAGCGTCCCGCCAAGAAGGACAAGAAGGCCGACAAGGCTGAGGAAAAGACTGTTGAGACTCCCGCCGAGAAAACCGAGGACAGCGAGAGCAAGTAACTTCCCCGCATAGAATAATACCTCTCCCGAATATGCTGTAAAAAAGCATGTTGGGGGAGGTATTTTTATGTCCGTAAAGAAGCTGCTGGGTGCGGCGGCGTGGAAGGGGTTACTGCTGGCCGTGGTGACGCTGCTGCTCCTGCTGGCTGCGGCGGCTCTGATGCTCCAGCGCGGGCTGGTAGGAGAGAGTGCGGCGTCGGCACTGGTCTGCGCCGCCTATGCCGCCGCCGTGATGATCGGCGGGCGCAGCGCCATCCGCAGCAGCAGCGCTCCGCCGCTGCCCCAGAGCCTGGCGGTGGCGGTGTGCCTGTACGCGGTGGTGTGGCTGGTGGCTATCGGCGGCGAGACAAATTTTGCCGCGCACGGCCCGCTGCTGACAGGGGCCATCTTCGGCGGTGCGGTGCTGGCAGGGCTGCCGGGCCGGAAAAAGGGAAAGCGGCAGGCGGGGACCCGTAGAGCAGGGGAGCGGCCGCGCCGCGCCACAGCCCACGGACGGCGGTGACATAAAAAAGAGCATGGTTAAAATAACGAAATTCTTCGTTTCGCCTAAAAAGCCTTGACGGGGAAGGCCGCCCCTGACCGCCTGCGGGTCATCGGGGGCGGAGCCAATATATTGTGCGCGATTTTTCCGACCCGACCACATATCGCCGATTGTGCAGGTTCCCGAGAGCCTCCGCCCTCCTCGTTTATGCGGTTTACATAATTGCGTTTACATAACATTTTGGCATAATTTACAAAAAACGGCTTTTTGCGCGAAAGCCCTTGCGGTTTTGTGAGATTTGCCATATATTATTTAGTACATCCGCTCGCGGTCTATTTGTGCGCGCCGGCTCATACGGTAAGACGAGGTGAGCCGATGAAGCTGCGTAAGAATGGGGCACATCCGGCGGTAAAGTCGGACATGCGTTTTTGGATACTGTGTGTTTGTTTCCTGCTGGGTATGGCGGCGGCGTATCCGGCGCGCCGGAGCATCAGCACCGACGCGCTGGCGCAGTTGGGCGCCTACGTCCAGAGCTACGCCCAACTGGCGGACGGCCGCTCGCAGCAGCCTGTGTCCGTACTGTCCGCGGCGGCAGCCTACCTGCGGTATCCGCTGCTGGCGTTTTTGTTCGGGCTCAGTGCCGCCGGTGTGGCTCTGATCCCACTGTTGTGTGCGGCACAGGGGTTTTTTCTGTCCTTTTCCGTGTGTTGCTTCGCTGCAGCGCTGGGACGGGACGGTGTGCTGCTGGCGCTGGCAGCTCTGGGGCTGCGGTGTCTGTTTGTGCTGCCGTGTACGCTGTGCCTGGCCGATGCCGGTTTTGCCCAGGCGTGCCGCGCCATGCCGCGTCTGCGGCCCCGCAGACCGGAGCTGAACTGGCGGATGCTGCTGTTTTGTGTGTTTGTGCTTCTGACCGGTACGGTGGTGGAGTGCGCCATTGTACCAAAATTTTTTGCGCTTATTTTGGCGCGTATCGCCTGAAAAAGGAGAGGGGTGAGGGAATATGACGGACTATATCGCGGCCTACCGCGCCTATCTAAGCGAGGAGAAAAGGGCCTCCGCCAATACCCTCAGCTCCTACATACGCGATCTGACCCAATTCCAGAGCTGGCTCATCACCAACGGTACTGCCGACCTCCGCAAGGTGAAGAAGGAGACCATCAACGAGTACCTGCTCCATATGAACCACAGCGGGAAGTCTCCCGCCACCGTGACCCGCTCTACCGCATCCATCAAGTCCTTCTACAGCTACATGGTGCAGTCCGGCGCAGTTAAGACCAACCCCGCCAAAGCGGTGACAGCCATGAAGGTGGAGCGCAAATATCCGGAGATCCTGACCAACCGAGAGGTGGAGCTGTTCTTAGAACAGCCCAAGTGCGTGGACGAGAAGGGGTTCCGTGACCACGCCATGCTGGAGCTGCTGTACGCCACCGGTATCCGCGTGTCGGAACTCATCGGTCTGAACGTCGGTGACATCAACCTGTCCGCAGGCTTCATCCGATGCCGGAGCAAGGACAAGGAGCGCATCGTGCCGCTGTATCCTGCCGCCGTCAAGGCGCTGGAGGACTACGTGAAGGATATCCGGCCCCGCATCATCGCTGACGAGAACGAGCAGGCCCTGTTTGTCAACATGAACGGCGAGCGCATGAGCCGTCAGGGCTTTTGGAAGATCATCAAGTACTATCAGGAGAAGGCGGAGATCAACAAGGACATCACGCCCCACACGCTGCGCCACTCCTTCGCGGTACATTTGCTGGAGAACGGTGCGGACCTCCGCTCCATCCAGGAGATGCTGGGGCATGCCGATATCTCCTCCACCCAGATCTACACCCATGTCATCAAGAAGCAGTTGAAAGACGTGTACAACAAGGCGCATCCACGCGCCTGAAACACTGCGCCGCACCGACAGACCGCCCTGTGAAAACAGGGCGGTTTTTGTTGCTATTTTGCCGTCGGTTTGCTATAATAGAACTAATGTTTAAGAGGTGGAGGAGCGCCATGCGCATTTTGGGTATCGACCCCGGCGTGGCCATCGTAGGCTTCGGCCTTATCGAGACGGAGCGCAGCGCCGTGCGGATGCTGCAATACGGGGCCATCAACACATCGGCGGGGCTGCCGCTGGCCACGCGGCTGGTACAGATCGAACAGGATCTGACCCAGCTGATCCGGCAGTTCCAGCCGGATGAGATCGCCATCGAGGAGCTTTTTTTCAGCAAGAACATCACCACCGGCATCGCCGTGGCCCACGGGCGCGGCGTCATCCTCTGCACGGCGGAGAAGATGGGCGTCCCCATCTACGAGTACACGCCCATGCAGGTAAAGCAGGCGGTGGTGGGCTACGGTCTGGCCGAGAAAAAACAGGTCATGGACATGACGCGGCGCCTGCTGAAGCTGAATGCCGTGCCGCGGCCCGACGATGCGGCGGACGCGCTGGCCATCGCCATCTGCCACGCCCGCAGTGCCACCAGTCTGCTGCGGCGCAAGGATCCCAACGTGAAGGAGACTGTCTGATATGTTCTACTATGTCAACGGCACCGTGGCGGAGATCGAAGCCGGTCTGGCCGTCATCGACTGCAGCGGCGTAGGCTACGCCTGCGCCACCACCAACTATACGCTCTCTCAGCTGAAGAAAGGGGAGCGGGCCAAGCTCTACACCTATCTGAACGTGCGGGAGGACGCCATGGAGATGTTCGGCTTCGCCAGCCAGAGCGAGCTGCGCAGTTTTAAGATGCTCATCGGTGTGTCCGGCGTGGGCCCCAAGGCCGCGCTGTCCATCCTGTCGTCCACGACGCCGCAGCAGCTGTCCATGGCGGTGGTGATGGGTGACGAGAAGGCTCTGACCGCCGCGCCCGGAATCGGTAAGAAAATCGCCCAGCGCATCATTCTGGAGCTGAAGGACAAGCTGATCAAGGAGCAGGGCGGCTTTGAGGCCGGCAGCGGTGCGGCCGCTGCCATGCCCGCTCAGAACAACAAAGCCGGCGAGGCCACGGCGGCGCTGGCGGTGCTGGGCTACGGCTCTCAGGAGATCGCCGCCGCCCTGAAGGGCATCGACATGGACGCGCTGCCGTTGGAGGAGATCATCCGGCAGTCGCTGAAGAAAATGGTAAAGTAGGGGAGGGCACAGCATGAGCATCGACTTCGGCACAGACATCTACGAGGAGTCTATTGTCGCCAAGACGTTCCTCGCTGAGGACACCGGCGAGACATCCCTGCGTCCCCACACACTGGCGGAGTACATCGGGCAGGAGAAGGCCAAGCAGAACCTGTCTATCTTCATTGAAGCCGCCCGCCGCCGCACGGAATCGTTGGATCACGTGCTGCTCCACGGCCCCCCGGGCCTGGGAAAAACCACGCTGGCCGGCATCATTGCCCAGGAAATGGGCGTCAATATCCGCATCACCTCCGGCCCTGCCATTGAAAAGCCTGGGGATCTGGCAGCGCTGCTGACGAACCTCAATGAGAACGACATCCTGTTTGTAGACGAGATCCATCGGCTGAATCGGTCGGTGGAGGAGATCCTGTACCCCGCCATGGAGGACTACGCCATCGACATTATCATCGGCAAGGGGCCCTCCGCCAACTCCATCCGGCTGGACCTGCCGCGCTTTACCCTGATCGGCGCCACCACCCGAGCGGGCTCCCTGTCTGCGCCGCTGCGGGACCGCTTCGGCGTTACACTGCGGCTGGAGCTCTATACGCCGGAGGAGCTGGCCACCATCGTGACCCGCAGCGCCGGTATCCTCAATGTGGAGATCGAGCCGGAGGGCGCCATGGAGATCGCCCGCCGCTCCCGCGGCACACCCCGTATCGCCAACCGCATGCTCCGCCGCGTCCGCGACTTCGCCCAGGTGGTAGCTGACGGCGTCATTACACGCAAGGTGGCCGATCAGGCGCTGCTGGCGCTGGAGGTAGACTTCCTGGGTCTGGATCAGGTGGACCGCCGTATGCTCCGCGCCATCATTGAAAACTACGGCGGAGGACCGGTGGGCCTGGAGACGCTGGCCGCCACCATCGGAGAGGAATCCGTCACGTTGGAGGATGTCTACGAGCCGTATCTGATGCAGATCGGCTTCCTGACCCGCACGCCCCGGGGGCGCTGCGTGACACGGAAAGCCTACGAGCACCTGCATATCGACCGTCCGGAGCCCGAGCAGCTGTCCCTGTAAACGCCGCGCCGTATGCATCGCATCGCCAAATTGAACAAATCGATAGGGCATAATCACCACGAAGCCCAACGAATTTGAGCTATTTTTGACAAACTTTCCGCAATTACTTGACAAATTATTTTGTGAAAAGGTATAATACACTATGGTAAATGATACATGGGCAGACTACGAACATCTGGCAGCGCTGAGCGACGAGGAATTGTGCGCCTGCGTCAGAGCGGGGAACCGCTTGGCGGAGGAGGTGCTGGCCGCCCGCTATCACCGTCTGGTGCGTAGCTGCGCCCGTCCGTACTTTCTGGCGGGGGGCGACAGCGAAGATCTGCTGCAGGAGGGCATGTTCGGTCTCATCAAGGCCATCCGCGAGTACGAGACGGGGCACGGCGCTTCCTTTTATACATTTGCCGAAACATGTATCCGCCGCCGGCTCTACTCGGTGTTGAAGTCGGCTGCGTCAGGCAAGCATGCGCCCCTGAACCAAGCGGTCCCCCTTGATCCCTCATTCTTTGACGCGAATCTCTCCTTTGCCAATGCCGATCCGGAGGTGCTCCTGATCGACAGAGAAAAAGCTGCCAGTCTGTTGGAAAACGCCCGCAAGCTGTTGTCCGAATTCGAGGTAAAGATTTTAGGGTATTATTTAGACGGTCTTACGTGCCGCGAGATCGCAGAGACTGTCGGCAAGTCCCCCAAATCGGTGGACAACGCTGTGCAGCGCATACGCCGCAAAATTGCGCGGCAACTTTTATCCGGCGACATCAGCAACGGCTGAGCGCAATATATTTTTCTCAAAGAGAGGGTAAAATCATGTACGAAGACAAGACTTTAGTGTGCAAAGAGTGCGGCAAAGAGTTTGTGTTCACCGCCGGTGAGCAGGAGTTCTACGCTGAGCGCGGCTTCCAGAACGAGCCCCAGCGCTGCAAGGCCTGCCGCGACGCTCGCAAGAACGCAGCCCGTGGTCCCCGTGAGTACTTCACCGCCGTCTGTGCCAAGTGCGGTGGTGAGGCCAAGGTGCCCTTCGAGCCCAAGAGCGACCGTCCCGTGTACTGCAGCGCCTGCTTCGCTGAGATGCGCGAGAACGGCTGAGTGATCCTGCACACTATCGTACACGATAACAAAAAAGGATACGTGCTTCGGCACGTATCCTTTTTTTCTCCTAAAAATCCTGTTGAAACCCGCAGGATATTGGGGTATACTATACGTAACATCAATTTCGGAGGTTATTCACATGATCGAGATCACGAAAGACACCATTATCGGTGATATTCTGGACGTTGCCCCCCAGACGGCCCCCATTTTCCTGTCCATTGGCATGCACTGCCTGGGCTGCCCCTCCTCCCGTGGCGAGACGGTAGAGGAAGCGTGCGCCGTTCACGGTATCGATGTGGACAAGCTGCTGGCCGTGGTGAACGAGGAAGCTAACAAGCCCATCGCCGAGTAAATCAGACGAGCCGCCACGCATACGGCTGTATGCGTGGCGCTTTCTGCGTTGAGGAGAAATGGATCAGAAGCAATTAGCATTACAGCCACGCCTGTGCCGTCTGGCGCAGCTGGTACCGGACGGTTGTCGCCTGACGGACGTGGGCACGGATCACGGCTACCTGCCTGTGGCGCTGCTGCAGCAGGGGAGGATACTCTCCGCCATCGCCTCCGACATCGGTGTGGAGCCGCTGGAGCACGCCCGCCGCACGGCGCAGCAATACGGTGTAAAGGGCATCGACTTTCGTCTGTGCTCGGGCTTGTCCGCCATCGCGCCGGAAGAGACGGATGTCATCGTCATCGCCGGCATGGGCGGCGAGACGATTATCGCCATCCTGTCCGCGGCGCCATGGACGAGAAACGGCCATATGTTGCTGCTGCAGCCCATGACGAAGGCTGCTGACCTGCGCCATTGGCTGGCTGACAATGGATATACCTTTACAGCGGAATGCCTGGTGGAGGACAAGGGCCGCGTTTATCCCATCCTGACGGTGACGGGCGGTCCGCACCGTTCCCTCACCGAAGCGGAGGCCCTGTGCGGCATCCTGTTGGAGGGTGACCCACTGTACGGCACGTATCTGGCAGAGCACGCCGCCAAGCTGCGCCGCTCGGCAGAGGGTCTGCGCCGCAGCAGCGATCCCAATGGCCCCGCACTGGCGGCACAGGCAGAGGCGCTGGCAGCGGAACTGGAAGAAAAGAGGGATGCGATATGACAACGGTACGGCAAGTGGAACAGGCGCTTTATGAATGGGCACCCCGCCAGCTGGCGGCCAGTTGGGACAACGTGGGACATCTGGTGGGCGACCCAGACAGGGGAGTGCACCGCGTCCTGGTATCGCTGGACATCACGGAGCGGGTGGTGCGGGAGGCTGTCGCAGGCGGCTTCGACCTCATTGTGTCCCACCATCCGGTGATGAACTGCACATGGCACCCCGTCCAGACACTGCGCACTGACGACCGGCAGGGCCGCATCCTGATGGGGCTGGTGACACATGATATCTCCGCCATCTGTATGCACACCAATTTGGATGCGGCGGAGGGCGGCGTCAACGATATTCTCGCCCAAAAGCTGGGCCTGCGGGACCTGAAACCACTGACAGATGAAAAAATCGGCCGGGTCGGCACGTTAAAATGCGAAATACCCCTTGTGGAGTTCACCCATTTTGTGATAAAATCGTTAGGATGCAATGGTCTGCGCTATACCGACTGCGGCAAACCTGTCCACCGCGTGGCGGTGGGGGGCGGCGCCTGCGGCGACTATATCCCTCAGGCCATTGCCGTCGGCTGCGATACCTTTGTTACGTCCGACCTGCGGTATCACGAGTTTCTGGATAACACGGAGCTGAACCTCATCGACGCGGGGCATTTCCCCACAGAGGACGGGGTCTGCGCCGCCGTGGTGGACTATTTGCAAAAGGTGTTCCCCGCAGCCACCGTTATAAAAACGACCGCGCATCGCAGCGAGGTCATCCAATACTGCATAAAGGAGAAGTAAACTATGTCCGGACATTCCAAGTGGCACAATATCCAAAAGACCAAAGGCGCGGCTGACGCCAAGCGCTCCGCCACCTTTACCAAGATCGCTAAGGAGATCATCGTGGCCGTCAAGCAGGGCGGCAGCGGCGACCCCGCAAACAACTCCCGCCTGGCCACCGTGGTGGCCAAGGCCAAGGCAGCCAATATGCCCAACGACAACATCAAGCGCACCATCGACAAGGCGCTGGGCTCCGGCAACACCGATAACTATGAGTCCGTCACCTACGAGGGCTACGGTCCCTGCGGCGTGGCCGTCATCGTGGAGGCGCTGACCGACAACCGCCAGCGCACCGCGCCGGAGATCCGCCACTACTTTGACAAGTTCGGCAAGGGCATGGGTGCGCAGGGCTGCGTCAGCTGGTCCTTCGACCGCAAGGGTGTCATTGTCATCAGCAACGAGGACGAGGAACTGGACGAGGATACCGTCATGATGGACGCGCTGGATGCCGGCGCCGAGGACATGGAGGCCGATGGCCCCGTGTTTGAGGTCACCACCGACCCTGACAGCTTCAACGACGTGGTCAAGGCGCTGGAGGAGAAGGGCTACACCTTCGAGAGCGCGGAAATCGAGATGGTACCCCAGAACTACATCACCATGACCAGCGAGGACGATGTCCGCAGCATGACCAAGCTGCTGGACATGCTGGATGACAATGAGGACGTGCAGAACGTCTGGCATAACTGGCAGCAGGATTGATGGAACTTTTCCTGCGGAAAAGAATCTGATTTTCAGCAATACAGCGCGTTTTCGGAACTGATTTTTCCCGGTTGCGAAATACATCAATTGCGCTGTGATATACATTCCCCTTTGGTTGCGACATACCAAAGGAGGAATTGACATGAAAACCAGCGCCGCTATCAGAGAATACTTAATTGAGATTGAGGTTAGGAAGTATACCCCGAAGACCATTCGCGGGTATCGGAATAGCCTCAATCTCTTTTTGCGCTTTTGCGAGCAGGAGACGCACATCCAAGAGGTAGAGGACATCAATTTGGCTGTGGTGCGGCAATTCAGCGCGTTTATGAGCCGGAAGGGAAGAAAAGGCAGCTACATCAACGGGCTCTTGAAAGTATCGAAGTCGTTCATTCAGTATTGCTATGATGAAGGCTGATGTGGTTTATCCCGTTAGCGTGTGTTCTGCCCTGCCCACAAAACCCTTCTAATCCCCACCGCCGACGCATAGACATGTGGTAACAGTCAGGATTCGGAGGAAGGCATTATGAATCTATCCACATCCATCTATCAGGATATGGCGGCCCGCACGGGCGGCAGTATCTATATCGGCGTTGTCGGCCCGGTACGCACGGGCAAATCCACGTTCATCAAGCGCTTCATGGAGACCCAGGTCCTGCCCTACATCGACAATGCCTACCGCCGCGACAGGGCGCAGGATGAGCTGCCCCAGAGCGGCTCCGGCCGCACCATCATGACAGCGGAGCCGAAATTCGTGCCGGAGGAGGCCGTCCGCGTCCAACTGGAGGGAGATGCGGCCTTTTCCGTGCGGCTCATCGACTGCGTGGGGTACATGGTCCCCGGGGCTGTGGGCCAGTTCGAGGACCTGTCGCCCCGCATGGTCATGACGCCTTGGTTCGACCACGAGATCCCCATGACCGAGGCCGCGGAGATCGGCACCCGTAAGGTCATCACCGACCATTCTACCGTGGGCGTGGTCATCACCACAGACGGCACCATCACAGATATCCCACGGGAGGACTATCTGGAGGCGGAGGAGCGCGTGATCCGCGAGCTGCAGGAGATCGGCAAGCCCTTTGTGGTGTTGCTGAATTCCGCGGAGCCCCACAGTTCCCGCGCCGCCTCCATTGTGGAGGAGATTGCGGAAAAGTACGGCGTCAACTGCCTGGCGGTGAACTGCCAGACTCTGTCGGAGCAGGAGATACAGGGCCTGCTGCGTGGCCTGCTGTATGAGTTCCCGCTACAGGAACTGGACGTGTTCCTGCCGTCCTGGGTGGACGCTCTGCCTGGAGACCACCCCATCAAAAGCGGACTCTACCAGAGCGTGGCCGCGGAGACCGCCGAGCTGTGCTGCATCCGGCAGCTGGCGCCGCATCTTGCATCCCTGCAGGCGGCGGAGAACGTGGAGGATGCCGGCATAGAGCGGATCGACCTGGGCCGCGGCGTGGCGCAGGCACGGGTGCGGCTGCCCCGCAGCCTGTTCTACCAGACGCTGACGGAGCGTTCCGGTCTGACCGTCAGTGATGACGGCGACCTGATGCAGCTGCTGACGGAGCTGGCCGATGCTAAGCGGCAGTATGACCGAGTGGCTCCCGCACTCACCGCTGCCCGCGAGACAGGCTACGGCGTGGTGCTGCCTTCGGTGGAGGAGCTGGAGTTGGAGGACCCCGAGATCGTCAAGCAGGGGGGACGCTACGGCCTGCGCATGCGGGCCAGTGCCCCGTCCATCCACATGATACGGGCGGACGTGGACACCACCGTTTCGCCCATTGTGGGCAACGAGAAGCAGTCGGAGGAAATGGTCAACTACCTGCTCCAGCAGTTTGAGGGCGATACGGGCAAGATCTGGCAGTCCAACATCTTCGGCCGCAGCTTCAACGAGATCGCGGGGGAGGACCTGAACGCCAAGCTGAAGCGGATGCCCACCGATGCGCAGAGCAAGCTGCGGGAAGCGCTGGAGCGCATTCTTAACGAGGGAGGCGCGGGCCTGATCTGCATCATCCTGTGACTGGTGATACCGGAAAAGGCGGAGCGTATGCCCCGCCTTTTCCACTGTCTGCGGGACACGTCTGCATAGTTTGAAATGTATGGAACGTTTGGATTTGAAATTGAACATTTTTTAACTATTTTTGCCGCTAATCTTACGAAACTAAAAATTTTTAGTACAAAATCGTAAATAAATAGTGACAAATCCAAAAGGAATGCTATAATGTACTTGGAACAACTACCGCAGTCGCTGCGGAGAAAAGAAGGAAAGGACAGCATCATGGGAATCAAAATCGGTATCAATGGCTTTGGCCGCATCGGCCGCGTCGTCATGCGTATTCTGGCGGAGGACCCCGAGAAATTTGAGGTCTGCGGCATCAACCTGCGCAAAGCGGACATCGACTATATGGTCTATCTGCTGAAGTACGACTCTGTTTTCCGCAACTTCCCCGGCATGATCGAGCACGCCGGCGGCGATCTGGTGGTCAACGGCCGGAAGATCAAGGTGTACGGCGAGTCTGACGCGGCCATGATCAACTGGGCGGACTGCGGTGCGGAGTACATCATCGAGTCCACCGGCGCCAACAACACCACGGAGAAGGCCAGCCGTCACTTCAAGGGCGGCGCCAGGAAGGTCATCCTGACGGCCCCCGCCAAGGACGACGCCACCCCCACCTTTGTTTACGGCGTCAACAGCGACGAGTACCGCTCCGACATGCGGGTTATCTCCAACGCCAGCTGCACCACCAACTGCCTGGCCCCGCTGGCCTACGTTATCCACAAGGAGTTCGGCATCGAGCAGTCCCTGATGTCTACCATCCACGCCTCCACCGCCAAGCAGAAGGCCGTAGACTCCCGCGGCGGCAGCGACTGGCGCACCGGCCGCTCCATCCTTAACAACATCATCCCCACCTCCACCGGCGCCGCCAAGGCTGTGGGCCGCGTGATCCCATCTCTGAAGGGCAAGATGACCGGCATGGCCTTCCGTGTCCCTACGGCGGACGTATCCGTGGTGGATCTGACCGCCCGCCTGGGCCGCACCGTCTCCTACGCCGACATCTGTTACGAGATCCTCCACGCCTCCGAGACATACATGAAGGGCATCATCGGCTACACCCGCGACCAAGTGGTATCCACCGACCTGATCGGCAATCCCTGCCCCTGCATCTTCGACGAGACAGCGGGCATCATGCTGGACCACGATTTCGTCAAGCTCATCGCCTGGTACGACAACGAGTGGGGTTACAGCAACATGGTCACCCGCATGCTGGAGCACATGTATACTGTGGATGAAGCAGACACCTTCGTGACCCAGGAGTAAGCGCCCCATTTCAACGAAAAAGCTGCCCCCATACAATCGTATGGGGGGCAGCTTTTTTGCCTGTCGCCGCTTGTAAACCGCACAGCACCGTGGTATGATAGGCAAAAAAGGGAGGAGGATATACCCATGTTGTTAGCCATTGACATCGGCAATTCCAACATTTCCGTGGGTCTGTTCGACAAGGCGCGGGAACTGCGTTTTCTGGCGTCTCTGGACACGGACAGCCGCAAGACGGCGGACCAGATCAGCATCGATCTGATGAACCTGTTTACGCTGTACGGCTGCGATATCCACGACGTCAGCGGCGCCATCTTTGCCAGTGTGGTGCCGCCCATCAACTTCATGATGGAGAAGGCCCTGACCCGCCTGCTGGGCAAGCCCCCCATGATGGTAGGCGCCGGCATCAAAACGGGTCTGAATATCCGCATGGAGTTCAACAGCCAGCAGTTGGGCGCCGACATCGTCTCCAACGCCGTGGCGGCGCTGGAAAAGTATCCTGCGCCCATCATTATGATCGACATGGGCACCGCCACCATCATCTCCTACATCTCCGCCAAGCGCTGCTACGAGGGAGGGCTGATGTTCCCCGGCGTCCGCCTGTCACTGGACGCCCTGTCCGACCACACGGCGCAGCTACCCAATATTTCCCTCCAGCATCCTCGCCACCTTATCGGAAAAAACACGGAGGACTGTATGCGCAGCGGCATTGTCTACGGCACTGCCGGCATGCTGGACGGCATCATCGACCGCATCCGCGACATGCTGGACGGGGAGGAGCCGTCCATCGTAGCCACCGGTCCCAACGCACCGGTGATCGCGCGCTACTGCCGCAACCACGTCACCTACGACAAGTATCTGATGATGGAGGGCCTGCGTATCATCTATGAGAAGAATTGCAAGTAGCATTGTCTCAGCCGCCGCATATACTCCGCAAGTCCAAGCCATCGATTCCAATGATAACAGCGGCATCTCCATACCTGAGCACCCATAACCGAAACAACGGCTGGAAAGTATCTCTACTTTCCAGCCGTTGCTGTATAAGGCTCTATTTACTTGGCCAGCACCTTTTTCAGCTTGGCGAAGCGGGGCAGGGAGTCCTGCCGCGGCAGGTTCGGCTCGCCCTGGATCAGCGGCAGCGCGTACTCGATGAACTGATGGTTCACGCCGTTGCCCGCCTCGTTGATCCACTCGCGGGGGATCTTCTTCTCCACATTGGCCACCTCCATCAGAGGGATGAGCTTGGTGCGGCAGGCATACTTGCCATCCTGCACGCCGCGCTCAAAGCCGATCATACGACCATTGATACCGTTGACGGCGTTCTCCACAGCCACCTTGCCGGCCATATAGGACTCCTCGATGTCGGTCTCGCTGGCCAGATGGGCGGCGCAGCGCTGCAGCAGGTTCAGCTCGATACCGCGGACCTTGGCGCCCGTCTCCTCCTTCAGGACCTGGGACAGAATGGTGGCCAGACCGCCCAGCTGGGCGTGGCCGAAGCCGTCGTTGGCGGCCACCTTGGCCTCGGACACGAAGTCGCCGTTCTCGTAATGGATGCCCTCGGACACGGCCACAATGCAGTTGCCCTTCTCCTGATAAATGCGCTTGACGTCCTCAATAAAATCAGGCATGCTGAAATCCGTCTCCGGCAGATAGATCAGGTCGGGACCTGCGCCGTACTCACCGGCCAGCGCGGAGGCCGCCGTCAGCCAGCCGGCGTGACGGCCCATGATCTCCACCACCACGATCATGCCGGTGTCGTACACATGGGCGTCCTGATAGACCTCCATGATGGACGTGGCGATATACTTGGCTGCGGAGGCATAGCCGGGGCAGTGGTCGGTACCGAACAGATCGTTGTCGATGGTCTTGGGCACGCCCATCACGCGGCAGTCGTAGCCCACGGACTGCATATACTGGTTGATCTTGTTGCAGGTATCCATGGAGTCGTTACCGCCGTTATAAAAGAAATAGCGGACATCGTGTTTCTTGAACACCTCCAGGATACGCTTGTAGTCCGTGTCATCCAGCTCGGGATCGGCAATCTTGTACCGGCAGGAGCCCAGAGCAGAGGAGGGGGTGTACTTCAGCAGCCGCAGCTCCTCAGGGTCCTCCTGCCCCATGTCAAACAGCCGGTCGGCCAGCACGCCCTTGATGCCGTGCTCCGCGCCCAGCACCTGGGTGATGGCGCCGGACTTCAGCGCCGTGTCGATGACGCCGTAGGCGCTGGCATTGATGACAGACGTGGGACCGCCGGACTGGCCGATGATACACGCGCCGCGCAATTCTTTCATAGGTCCATACCTCCGAAACATAGGTTGAGATTTGATGATGCTCCGGCCCACGCTTGCGATGCGCCGCCGGTATGCCCTCAAACAGGTATTTTACCATGGAAATTTGGGAATGTAAATGCTTTCGCTCTTGCAAATATGAAAAAATATGATACAATAGGAATGTAACAATCATTCCGTACAAAACAGCAAATTTTTATTGCGGAAAAGGAGATATGATTATGGCACTGGTAACATCCAAGGAAATGTTTGAGAAGGCATATGCCGGCGGCTACGCCATCGGCGCCTTCAACGTCAACAATATGGAGATCGTGCAGGGCATCACCGAGGCCTGCCAGGAGGAGCACGCTCCCGTCATCCTGCAGGTCAGCAAGGGCGCCCGCGCCTACGCCAACCACACCTATCTGGTGAAGCTGGTGGAAGCCGCTGTGGCCTGCTGCCCCGACATCCCCATCGTGCTGCATCTGGACCACGGCCCCGATTTCGAGACCTGCAAGAGCTGCATCGACGGCGGCTTCACCTCTGTGATGATCGACGCCTCCTCCAAGCCCTTCGCCGAGAATATCGAGATCACCCGCAAGGTGGTGGAGTACGCCCATGACCACGGTGTCGTGGTGGAAGCCGAACTGGGTACCCTGGCCGGCATCGAGGACGATGTCAAGGTAGCCTCCCACGAGGCATCCTACACCCATCCTGAGGAGGTGGAGGAGTTCGTCGCCAAGACCGGCTGCGACTCTCTGGCCATTGCCATCGGCACCAGCCACGGCGCCTATAAGTTCAAGCCCGAGCAGTGCACCCGCAACGAGCAGGGCATCCTGGTGCCGCCTCCTCTGCGCTTCGACGTACTGGAGGAGGTCAGCAAGCGTCTGCCCGGCTTCCCCATCGTGCTGCACGGTTCTTCCTCCGTCCCGCAGGACTATGTGAAGATGATCAACGACAACGGCGGCAAGATGCCCAACGCCATCGGCGTGCCGGAGGAGCAGCTGCGCCAGGCCGCCCGCCTGTCCGTCTGCAAGATCAACATCGACTCCGATTTGCGTCTGGCCATGACTGGCACCATCCGTCAGTTCATGACCGAGCATCCCGACAAGTTCGATCCCCGCGAGTACCTGAAGCCCGCCCGCGCCAACATCAAGGAGTTGGTGCGCCACAAGCTGGTGGACGTGCTGGGCTGCGCCGGCAAGGCCTGAGCCTATTTTGCCCGTATTTCCGCGTAAACCGCAAGGCGAACGGCGTGACCCGCAAGGGCCGCGCCGTTCGTTTCTGTTGATCGGGCCGTTTTCCCCTCACTTTACCAGCAGACACAGCGCCTGCTCCGCATTTCTCCAGAGATCCGGGACGAAGAACGGCGCACCGTTTACCGCGTAAGTGCTGTCGAAAATTTTGCGCCGTCTCGCTCACTGTGATAGGTGCGGCAGAACGCGCTGACCAATGCTGTCATGCTCATAAGAATCATCTCGCTATATTACCTGCACCAGGGGCAAAATGTTTACAAGACTTGATTTTTTGGCCGTTTTGTGGTAATATGAGCGCAGAAAAAATGGAAATCCGAGGTGATATCTTGCCTGCTGCATTTGTTTCCGACCCCGCCCGGCGCGTGGAGATTGCCCGCACGATCCTTTCACAGCTGCCGGAGTGGTTCGGCATTCCCGCCGCTACGGAGGAGTATATCACTGACGCCGCCCATGAGCCCTGCTTCGTCTGCGAGAAAGACGGCGCACCGGTAGGATTTCTTTGTCTTAAGGAAACGGGGCGCAGCACCGTAGAGCTGGCGGTCATGGGCGTTCTGAAGCCCTGCCACCGCAAGGGGTACGGTCGTGCGCTGGTGGACGCCGCCGTAGCTTACGCCCGCCAGACGGGATACGAATTCATGCAGGTCAAGACCGTGCAGATGGGGAAGTACGAGGAGTATGACCGCACCAATCGGTTCTATCTCAGCTGTGGCTTCAAGGAGTTTGAGGTTTTTCCCACGCTTTGGGACGAGTGGAACCCCTGCCAGATATACGTCCTTTCTCTGAATCGATAAGCAAAATCCCGCAAGGCCATAAGCCTTGCGGGATTTTTATTGTCATGTATTTTCCCTTTACAGGGTCTCCTTGATTCTTTCCGCGATCTGATCGGCGGTCAGGCCGTATTCCCGCAGTACGTCGGCGGCCTTGCCGGACTGTCCAAACCGGTCGTTGATGCCGATCTTGCGGAACTTGCAGTTGACCTTGCCCATCAGCACATCGGCCACTGCATCGCCCAGACCGCCGATAACACTATGCTCCTCCACTGTCACTACGTTGCCGCACTTCTCGGCGTACTCGGTGACGCAAGCTGCATCGATAGGCTTAATGGTGTGGACGTTGATGACGCTGATCTCGACGCCCTCCGCTGCCAGCAGCTTGGCCGCCTCCAGCGCTTCGTTGACCATCAGGCCGCAGGCAAACACCGCTGCGTCCTTGCCCTCGCGCATCACGTTGGCCTTGCCGATCTCAAAGGGATAGTCTTCCTCGAACACCGGCGTAGCCAGTCGGGCCAGCCGCATGTAGGCAGGACCCTGGAACTCCGCCAGCGCAAAGACAGCCTTGCGGGCCTCCTTGGCATCGGCGGGCACGATGACCGTCATACCCGGCACCAGCCGCATCAGACCAATGTCCTCCACGGACTGGTGGCTGCCGCCGTCCTCACCCACGGACACACCGGCGTGGGAACAGCAGATCTTCACGTTGAACTTGGGGTAGGCAATGGAGTTTCGGATCTGCTCGTAGGCACGGCCTGCACCGAACATGGCGAAGGTGGAGCAGAAGGGGATGAGCCCCATAGTGGACAGGCCCGCGCCGATGTTCATCATGTTGGCCTCAGCGATACCGCAGTCAAAGAAGCGGTCAGGATGGGCCGCCTTGAAATACTTGGTCATGGTGGCGCCGGCCAGATCGGCGTCCAGCACCACTACTTTCTCGTTCTGTTCCCCCAGCTCCACGAGGGCTTTGCCGTAGGCTTCACGGGTTGCAATTTTCTCACTCATGGCTCAGTCCTCCAATTCCTTCAGGGCCTGCTGGCGCTGCTCCTCGTTGGGAGCCTTACCGTGCCAGCCTACCTGGTTTTCCATAAACGAAATGCCCTTGCCCTTCACCGTATGGGCCAGAATGGCCTTGGGCTTACCAGCCGTCACCGGCGCGCTCAGCGCCGCCTCGATGGCATCCAGATCGTGGCCATCGATCTCATACAGGTCAAAGCCGAAGGCCCGCAGCTTGGCCGCCAGATCACCCAGGCTCATGACCTCGTTGTTGCTGCCGTCGATCTGCAGACCGTTGTTGTCCACCATGACCGTCAGGTTGTCCAGCTTATAGTGAGCGGCGGACATCAGTGCCTCCCAGATCTGGCCCTCCTGGCACTCGCCGTCGCCCAGCATGGCAAAAACCTTGGTATCCTTGCCCTGGAGCTTGGCGCCCAGCGCCATACCCACGGCGATGGAGCAACCCTGACCCAGCGAGCCAGTAGAGGCATCGATACCGGGCACCTTCTTGCAGTCGGGATGGCCCTGCAGGATGCTGTGCAACTGCCGGAAGTTCTTGAACTCATCGTGGCTGAAAAAGCCCTTTTCCGCCAGCACGCCGTAGTAGCAGGGGGCCGCATGGCCCTTGCTCAGCACGAAGCGGTCGCGGTTCTCCGCCTTGGGATTCTGGGGATCGACACGCATGTGGTTGTAAAACACGCTGACCATCAGCTCCACCGCAGAGAGGGAGCCGCCGGGGTGGCCGGAACCGGCATTTGCCGTCATGTTGATAATATCCCGACGTACCTGACGACATACGCGGGAGAGCTCTGCTGTATTCATGGGGGACCTCCATTCCTTAATGTTCCGTATAAGATTACCGCATTTTACCGGAAATGTCAATGAACAGTACGCGCCGCCGCAGCATAGAATGCTATTGGAGGGATGCAGCATGGTATTTCGCCCCTATCGGCGACTCAACGCCGTTTTGTACGCACACCGCTGGGCCTACGGCCGTGACCCACAGTTCTACAATTACGAAGCCATCGGCGGCGACTGCACAAATTTCGCATCGCAGTGCATCTACGCCGGCACCGGCGTCATGAACGAAACGCCGCTTTACGGCTGGTACTACATCAACGCCAACAACAAATCTCCGTCCTGGACCGGCGTGGAGTACCTCTACGACTTCCTCACCCGTCCCCGGGCATCGCTGGGCCCTGTGGCGCATGCCACGACCGACCTGCGGGACGCCCAGCTGGGCGATGTGATCCAGCTCCGGTTCAACGGCAGTACTTTCCAGCACTCGCCGGTGGTGGTGCAGTCCAGCGTTGACGGTTCAACGGACAAAATACTGGTAGCCGCCCACAGCGCCGATGCCGATTGGCGTCCACTCAGCAGTTACGAGTATCAGGAGCTACGGATCCTGCACATTCTGGGTTTTTACGACGAATAAAAGGGGAGACGGAGATTTATTCCTCCGTCTCCTTATCTGTATCTTCAATTTTTCTTTTTATCTTCACGTTTGACAAGGGATTTGCCTTTGCAGCAACGCGCAGGGATTCGTTGTCGATGTGGGTATATATCTCTGTGGTGTTTAGGTGTTCGTGGCCCAGAACTTCCTGCACCGCCTTGACATCCACGCCGTTCTGCAGCATCAGCGTGGCCGCCGTGTGCCGCAGCTTGTGACTGGAATATCGTTCACTGTCCAGCCCCGCGCCAGACAAATGCTTCTTTACCAAGGCGTGGACCGTGGACCGGCTGATGCGCTTGTTCTGGCCGGAGAGGAACAGTGCGTTCCGGTCCTTGCCGCTGACAGGTCGTCGCACCGCCATGTACTGGGCCAGCGCGTCCTTGCAGGCGCCGTTGAGATACACTACCCGCACCTTGCTGCCCTTGCCCAGCACCCGCAGCGCATCGTCCTGGATGTCATTGACATCCAGCCCGGTCAGCTCCGAAATACGTAGTCCGCAGTTCAAAAACAGCGTCAGGATACAGTAATCCCGTTCTCTGTGTGCCCCATCCACTGACTCCAGCAGGGATAGGCACTCGTTCAGCGTCAGATAGCGGGGGAGGGACTTCATCTGCTTGGGCGTGTCCACGTCCTTGCAGGGATTGTTCTCCAACAGGTGTCGTTTGTTGCAGATATAGTTGAAAAATGAGCGTATCGTGGCCAATTTACGGGCACGGGATGCAGCGCTCAATCCTTTGTCAGAATTTTCACTATTCTGATGCTGCAGCCGGTCGCGGCTGAGATATGTGAGGTATCCGTAGATATCCGTCAGCGTGATGGACGCGATAAACGACAGGTCCACATCGTGGATGTCGATCTCGTCCAGCCGCTTGTCAGCCAGTGTCGGATTGCGGGACTGCTTAAGGTAGCGAAAAAAATTCCGCATATCCAGGTAATATTCATCCACGGTATGCCTGGAATGTGCCTTGATAGTTTCGTGGTAGCTGAGAAAATCCAGCAGCAGCTGGGGCGAATCTGTACGATGGTCCATAAGAACCTCCAAATATCAAATATGATAGCGGCAGACATTGAGATATAAATCCCGTGATACCGGCGGCAGCCGAATATTGCTGCGTGCGCTGCAGTGACCTGACCTGATTCCGACAGCACGAATCCATTTTCCAAAAAGGTATCCAACTAAATGCGGGGCTGATCGGTTCTGGTCAATGGGTCTCTGAATCCATCTGCAATCTCAATTTTACCCTCACTGAATCCATCCACCTCCACTCGATTGAACAAAATTTTTATTTTGTTCAATCTCATGTACTCGGTCATTCGGGCTTCCCTTTTGCGTTGCAGGTATGGTAGCAGAGTTTCTGGGTGCTGTCAAGATTGAACAAAATAATTGTTAAAATAATTGTTATTGTTCAGTCCGTGCAGCAGCGGTAGTCTTCGCCATGCCGACGTTTACCGAAAAGCTACCGCACAGATAGCCGAGTTCTATTTACCAGCGTGTGTGACTGTCGTTCACACACGCTGGTTTTTCCCGCGCAACTGAACCGTTCTGCATGGCGTCTCTTTTGCGGGGGTCCCCCCCCTTCATCCAGGCCACTATCGGTTCACCATAAGCAAAGCAAAGGACGGTGCAAACCGTCCTTTGCTTTGCTTATTTCTTCTTTCTTGGCTTCGGCAGCGGCGTAGCGGCCTCGACAGCCCGCAGCACCTGCTCCGTCAGCTCGCGATCCTCCACGTCCAGCATGTAGTGCTCCTTCGCCCCTTCGTAGGGGCATCCGCAGGGTGTATCATACATCAGATTGTCCAAAACCGGCAGTTTTTTCACAAAAACCGTGTTATCGCACACCAAAAGCACAGGTTTTTCGTTAAAATACACCATGTATTCCCCGAACATTTTCCGGCTGCGCACGACCCCCAGCGGCGGGAGCTGCTCCAGCACGAAGGTCAGATAATCGTCGGATGTCGCCATGTGTTACGCCTTCAGGCAGCGCAGCACAGCCATCAGGATGGAGTAGTACTTGCTGTCCGGCGTATCGGCACGGCTGGTGATGATGACGGGGCAGGACGCGCCGCAGATGGTACTGGCCATGGTCTTGCCCGCAATGTAGCTGCATGCCTTATACAGCACATTGCCAATCTCGATAAACGGCACCAGCAGGATGTCGGCCTGACCGGCCACGGGGTCCTTAATGGCCTTGTGCTTCACGGACTCCATGGAGATAGCGCCGTCCAGTGCCAGCGGGCCGGAGATGACGCAGCCCTCCACGCCCCGCTCCGCGATCTCCCTGGCGGTGACGGTGGACGGCATCTTGTCTGTGACATTCTCCACAGCGGACAGCACGGCCACCTTGGGGCACTCCACGCCCAGCGCGCGGGCCACAGGCAGCGCGTTCTCCACGATGCCGATCTGGGTCTCCACGTCAGGAGCGATGTTGATAGCGGCGTCGGTAATCATGATAAACCGACCCTCGTACTCAAAAATACCGCACTGGCTGACGAGACGGCGGCCGCCCTTAGGAATCAGGCCCGTCTCCTTATTCAGGATAGCCCGCGCAAAGTTGGAGGTCTGGAGTATACCCTTCATGGGGATGTCGGCCTTGCCCTCCCGCACCAACTGCACGGCGATCTTGGCGGCCTCCAGCTCCTCACCATCAAAATCCACGATCTCGTAGTCACTCTCGTTCTCACCCATGTCGTGCAGCATGGCGATGATCTCGTTCTTCTTGCCCACCAGCGTACCATCGACCACGCCCTTGCGGTGGGCATGGACTACGGCGGACAGCGCCGGCTCGTCATGGGCATTGGCCAGCGCGATGCGCTTCTTCATGTTCCGGCTCAGCACATAGTCTTCCAGTTCCTTAAAGTTTGTCAGCATGATGTTTACCTCCGTGAAATTTGTTCCCATACTTGCTGTGAGCGGTTTTTCAGGGCTATTATACGCTTTCTCCCTGTAAATGACAACACTTTTCTGCCCCCTTCCCTTCCGCCCGACTACAAATTTCTTGCAAACAGCCGTCCTTTGGGGTATACTGATAGAAACTTGTGCAGGAGGTCCTTCTATGTTCTGGGATATTCTTTTTTACGGCATTATCATCATAGGCGCTGCCCTGCTGATCGGCCTGACGGTCTATCGTATCGACTGGGCCCGCCACCCTGAAAAGTACAAGGACCTTGTGGAGGACCCCGAAAAGGCAGCCTACCGCCAGAAGAAGGAGGCAGACAAAAAAGCCGCCGCCAAGAAGGCCAAGGAGAAAGAAAAGGCCCTGAAGCGTCAGAAGCGTGTGGATAAGGTCAACCACTACCGCGCTATCAACGGCAAGCCTCCCATTGGCATGGACGGCAAGCCCAAGGATGCCGGTAAAAAGAAGAAAAAGTAACGCAAAAGCACCGCGGCAGTGCCGCGGTGCTTTTTTGCTCTATGATTCCTCTCAGACGTTGTCTCCACCGCACAGCAGACCGGTGAGTTGGGCGTACAGCCGCTCCGGCTCCCGCTGGAACCGCTGGGCCAGTGCATCGGCCGTAGGCCGGTCCGCCACCATCAGCTGCAGCTCCATCAGCTGATCCACATCGTCCCGCAGCGCCAGCGTCACAGTATACGTTCCGTTGGGCCGCTCCGTCACATGGCTCTGTACCTGGGCGCGCCGCAGTGCCGCCTTGTTATAGGCAGCGATGTTTCTGTCCGACCGCTGCCGCACGGACAGCGGCAGGCTGGACTCGCAGATCTGGCTGTTCTTCATGCCCTTGTCGGTGATGGCGTACCGTCCCTCCTCTGTCAGGCGAAGGTGCTCCGTCTTCACCAGATCATTGAGACACTCGGCATAGTCGAAATAGTCGATACCATCATCGCACATGGTCAGATCCTGCATATCCTCCGGTGTCAGCGGCTCCGTCACACGGGCGGCGATATATAAAATGAGGAACTTGATCTCCAGCTTGTCCTGAATGAAGCCGATACCCATAGCGCATCCCTCCCTGTCGCTTTATTTTATTATACGCAAAAAAGCGGGATTTGTAAAGAGGAGGAGCCGCGCCATAGGCACAGCTCCTCCTCTTTACGCTCAGTGGCAGGCACAATAGCTGCGGGTGCTGTTGTAGTCGTTAGGTGCATCCACCGTATTGGGCGGGAAGAACTCGTTGACAGGGAACGCCACGCTGCGGAACAGGCCGCAGGGATCCTCCTGCGCGTCGCAGGGGCACTCGGACTGCGGCACGCAGTAATCATACACGGGGATGAGCAGCTGGGTATCCCGCTCCAGCCGCACCAGTGTGAACTGCCCCAGCGTCACGTAGAACCGGCGGCTGGCACTGTCATCGAACACCAGCTGGCCGCTGAAGCTCCTGGCAATAAAGGACGGGATCTCCATCAGCCTCCCGCAGTCGCAGCTGGGTGTCGGCGGGCAATCCGTTGCCTTGGTGTCCAGCACGATGGGGTCCACCGCCTCTACCACAGCGATGGGCAGATTCGTGCGCATCCGGTTGGGGACGTCCAGCTCGTCAAAGGCCGTGTCGGAGGAGAAGATCTTGGCGTTCCCCTCGCTGCCGAACAGGATGCACCGCTTGTCGAACACGCACAGTCCCTCAGCCTCGGCGTAGCGGGGCGTGCCGGTGCAGACCTGCAGCGTCACGCGGTAGAAAAACCGCATATCGATAGAGTAGAACCCACGGTTAAATGTCACCGGCTCCACATCCGTGTAAATATACAGCAGCTCCGCCGTGCCGCCCTTGATCATCTGAGAGGTGCTCAGCACCTCCTGCGCCGCCGTGGTGGGATAGAACCGCAGATCCTCCACGCAGTCCTTGTCGCGGCAGGAATCAAAGATCTTCCGTGTATGGACGCAAACGGACTCACGCACGCTGCTGAGATCGCAGACGGGGCCCGGCATCAGATTTTCAGGCATTTGAATGACCTCCTAATAAGTACTGAAAGAATGGCTCTTTCAGTACAGTGTATGCCCAAAACGCACAAAGGTGCGGCGCCGCAGCGCCGCACCCGTACTCGTTATTTCTTCCGTACCACCACATTCTCCTGCCCCAGCCACTCTCTGCACTCCTGCAGGAAGGCCGGATGATCCAGGCACGTGGTGCCCAGCATCTTGCCGGTGTCCGCCACGCGGACCTTCAGGGGCGTATCGCCCTCGAACATGGTCATCACCAGACTGATGTGCCGGAACTCACGGCTGTCCATGCTGGGCACCCTCAGATAGATGACGGACCGCTCCTTTGGCGCCGCTGGACGGTGCTCCTCCCCTACGGGGATGCTCTGCTCCAGCGGATAGATGCTGTCGCACATGATCTGGGGCGGCTTCTCGTCCCGCACGGACAGCCTGCCCTTCACCAGCACCGGCGTGTTCACCGCCATGTAGCTGCCGCATTGGTCGATGGTGCGGCTGAAGCACAGCAGCTCGATGGCCGCCGTCTCGTCCTCCACCACCACATAGGCCATCAGCGTATTGTTCTTGGTGGTCCTTGTCCGGCTGGAGGTCACGATGCCCGCCACGGTGACGTTCTGCCCGTCGGCGAACCGCACAGGCCCGTCCTCGCTGGCAAAATCGTCCATGATCTCGTGGATAGGCACTGCCCCTCCCCGCTGGGCCGTGGGCCGCCAGTCCGTCATGGGATGGCCGGAGAGATACAGCCCCGTGGTCTCCTTCTCCATATGCATCCGCTCGGTGGCGGAGTACTCAGGGATGTCCGGCAGGTGGATCCTGGCCGCCTCGTGCTCCTGACCGGAGGAGCCACCGAACATATCCAGCTGTCCCTCCACGTTCTGCCGCCGTGTGCTGCCGATGGCGTCCAGCACCGTTTCATACACCGCGATGAGCTGGGACCGCCGGTCCCCGAGGCTGTCGAAGGTGCCGCTGCGGATGAGGTTCTCCACCGCACGCTTGTTCATATCGCCGCAGTCGTACATCCGCTGGCAGAAGTCCTGGAATGACCGGAAAAATCCTCTCTGCTCCCGCTCCCGCACCACGGACTGGATGAAGCCGCGGCCGATATTCTTGATGGCCACCAGACCAAATCGGATGCCCTCCGGCTCCACGGTGAACCGGTCATAGGAACGGTTCACATCCGGCGGCAGCAACGCAATGCCGCACTCACGGCACTCGCCGATATAGCCCGCCACCTTGTCGGAGTTGTCCAGCACGCTGGTGAGCAGCGCCGCCATGTACTCCTTGGTGTAGTGGCACTTGAAATACGCCGTCTGATAGGCCACCACCGCATAGCTGACAGCGTGGGCCTTGTTGAAGGCATAGTTGGCAAAGTCGAAGATCTCGTCATAGATGGCCTGGGCCGTGGCCTCCTCGATGCCGTTTGCGACGCAGCCGGTAATGCCCCGCTCCTTATCACCGTAGACGAATGCCTGCCGCTCCTTTTCAATCTCCTTGGCCTTCTTCTTGCTGATGGCGCGGCGCACCATGTCCGCCTGCCCCAGCGAAAAGCCGCCCAGCTCCTGAAAAATGCGGATGACCTGCTCCTGATACACGATGCACCCGTAGGTCACGGACAGAATAGGGATGAGCTTGGGATGCTTGTACGTCACCAGCTTGGGATCGTGCTTGCAGGCAATAAACCGCGGGATGGACTCCATAGGTCCCGGGCGGTATAGGGCGATGACGGCGGTGATGTCCTCAATGTTCTGGGGCTTCAGCCCCACGCACACGCCGGTCATACCGGTGGACTCGATCTGGAACACGCCGGAGGTCTGCCCGCGGGAGATCATCTCATACGTCTCCGGATCGTCATCGGGGATGTCCGATAGTCTGAAGTCCGGCTTGTAGGCCTGCACCATCTTCACTGCGTCGTCCAGCACCGTCAGATTCCGCAGGCCCAGAAAGTCCATTTTCAGCAGGCCCAGCTCCTCCAGTGTGGTCATAACGTACTGGCACACCACGGCGTCGTCATTCCGTGCCAGCGGCACATACTCGTACACCGGCTGCTTGGTGATGACCACGCCTGCCGCGTGGGTGGAGGCGTGGCGCGGCATGCCCTCCAGTGCCATGGCCGTGTCGATGAGCTTCTTCACCCGCGGATCATCGCGGTACACGTCCGCCAGCTGCTTGCTGAGCTTCAGAGCATCCTTCAGCGTGATGTGCAGCGCCCCTGGCCCTGCCGGCACCAGCTTGGCCACCACGTCCACCTCGGCGTAGGTCATGTTCAGAGCGCGACCCACATCCCGAATGGCAGCGCGGGCTGCCATAGTGCCGAAGGTGACGATCTGGGCCACGTGGTCATCGCCGTACTTACGGCGCACGTAGTCCACCACCTCACCGCGGCGGGTGTCGCCGAAGTCCATATCGATATCGGGCATGGATACCCGCTCCGGATTCAGAAACCGCTCGAAGTACAGATCGTACTTCATGGGGTCGATGTCCGTAATCTCCAGGCAATAGGACACCATGGACCCTGCGGCGGAGCCGCGCCCAGGTCCTACCGGGATGTCCACGCTCTTGGCATAGCGCACGAAGTCGGACACGATCAGGAAGTAGTCAGTGAACCCCATCTTTTCGATCATGTCCAGCTCGTAGTCCAGCTGCTTGCGGTACTCCGGCCTGTCGCCGTACCGCTTGACGAACCCCTCATCGCACAGCTTCCGCAGATACGCGGGGGAGTCGTAGCCCTCCGGCAGCTGGAATTCCGGCAGGTGGTACTTGCCGAAGGTGAACTCCAGCTGGCACATGTCTGCGATGCGCTGGGTGTTGGCCACTGCGTCGGGGTACCCCGCAAACAGCGCCTCCATCTCCTCCGTGGACCGCAGATAGAAGTTCTGGGGCTCGTAGCGCATCCGGTTCTCGTCATCCACGGTCTTGCCCGTCTGGATGCACAGAAGCACATCGTGGCTCTCGGCGTCCTCCTTCCGGAGATAGTGGGCATCGTTGGTACACACCAGCGGAATGCCCGTCTCGTTGTGGAGCCGCAGCAGCTGCCGGTTCACCTCGGTCTGGTCGGCGATACCGTGGTCCTGCAGTTCCAGATAAAAGCTGTCCTCACCGAAGATGTCCCGCATGGTCAGGGCGTATTCCTTCGCCCCGTCATAGTCACCGTTCAATACTCTGCGGGGAATCTCACCAGCCAGACAAGCCGACAGCGCAATAAGGCCCTCGGCGTGTTCCCGCAGCAGGTCCATGTCGATACGGGGCTTGATGTAAAAGCCTTCGGTGAATGCCTGACTCACCATATAGGACAGATTCCGATAGCCTGTCTCGTTCTTGCACAGCAGCACCAGATGGCGGCTCTCCGCATCGAACTCGTGCTGCTTATCGAAGCGGGTCCGCCGCGCCACATACACCTCGCACCCGATGATGGGATGGATGCCTTCCTTTTTGCAGGCGCGGTAGAAGTCAATAACGCCGTACATCACACCGTGGTCCGTGATGGCCACCGCGTTCTGCCCCATCTCCTTTACCAGCGCCGGCAGATCCCGTATTCGGCACGCACCGTCCAGCAGGCTGTATTCCGTATGGACATGCAGATGTACAAAGCCCATGTCTCCCCGTCCTTCCGTATCTCTCAGGCTAATTCCTCCAGCATTTCGCACAGCAGCTCCACGCCGGACACTACCAGCACGCGGCAGTGCTGGGTCACGCCCAGCTCCCGGGCCATGTCCGTGGCGTCCAGGTCCTTCTCCGCCAGCAGGTCGCGGCAGTCCAGCTTGTGGAACCGCGCTGTGTAGCGCCGCTGGTACTCCTTTGTCAGCTCCGAGGAGCGCTTCTTCCCTGCCGCGCCGTTTTCCAGCGTGGCCGGGTACACCATGCCCAGCACCACCGCCGCGGCGTTCACCACGCCGCACACGCCGCCGCAGCGGAGCCCGCCGCCGAACCCGCTGGCCAGCGCCATGCTCTGCTCCTCCGAAAAGCCGGTGATGTCCGCGAACGCCAGCAGCACGCTCTGTCCGCAGTTCAGCCCCTTCTCGTGGTACTCCATGGCCCGCAGGCATCGTTCTTTCATTGTCATACCTCGTCTGCCTCCTCCATCAGTTTCCGCAGCCGGTGATTGATGCAGGATTTCGTCACCGGCGGTTCACACCGTTCCGCCAGCTGCGCCAGCGAATCCTCCGGATAGTCCAGCCGCAGCTGCGCCGTCTGCTGCAATTTCTCCGGCAGCCGCTCCCACCGCGCACTGTCCCGCAGCTTGGCGATGGCGGCGGTTTGCTCCTGGGCCGCGTCCAGCGTCTTATTGACATTGGCCATGTCGCAGTTCATGGCCCGATTGGCCCCGTTCCGTATCTCCTTGTCCACCTTGGCGGTCATGATGTCCATGGCCGCCGCCGGTGCGCCGATCTTCGTCAGCAGATCCTCGATGTGCTCCGATTGCTTGAAATAGATGAGCGCATCCGCCCCCCGCTGCACGGAGCGGGGCAGGAATCCCATCTCCTCCAGCAGTGTGGACACCTCGCGGCTGGCCTGCTGATGACTGGTGGCCAGTTCCATGTGGTACCGCTTCTCCGGATCTGTAACGCTGCCGCCGGCCAGAAACGCGCCCCGCAGGAACGCCGTCCGACAGCAATCCTCCTCCAACAGCCCGAAGTTTACGTGCAGCGCCATGATCTGCTGGGGATCGTACCCCAGCGTGTTGATGACCCTCGCCAGCTTCTCCCGATCCGTGATGCGGAAGATGAGCTTGCCCCGTCCGTCGCCCTCCGGCGTCTGGTCGAACCGCAGCGAAAACGCCTTGTGAAACAGCTTGGGAAGCCGCGCGGCAAACTCCGGATTTTCCGTGATGATCCGTACCTCCGACGGCGTGAATGTGTTGCAGTATAGCAGCACGCCGTAGGCCTCCGCCCGGGCACAGCATTGCCTGGACAACTGGACGCGGCACATCTCATTTTTCGCCTTAAACGCAAATGACTGCATCAGTCCGCCTCCCTCTCACCGTGAAATATCCCGATGGCTTTCGGACACGGGGAAGCCCTGCTCCCCGATGAATGTGGCCAGATGATGGGCCACCGCCGTCGAGCGATGCCGCCCGCCGGTGCAGCCCACGGCGATGACCAGCTCCGTCCGTCCCTCCTGCCGGTACTGGGGCAGCAGAAACGCCAGCAGCGGCTCCAGCCGCTCCAGAAACCGTCCTGCCGCCTCGGATGAAAACACATACTCTCGCACCGGCTCGTCCAGTCCCGTCAGAGGCTTCAACTCCGGTACATAATAAGGATTGGGCAAAAACCGCACGTCGAACACCAGATCCGCCTCCATGGGCAGCCCATTCTTGAACCCAAAGGACATGACGCTGACGTTCAGCGGCTGCCGCGTACCCACGCCGCCGAACAGGTTCAAAAGCTCGCTGCGCAGCTTGGCGGTGGAGAACGCCGTGGTGTCCAGCACGAAGTCCGATCTGACCCGTACCGGATCCAGCAGCTCCCGCTCCCGCTTCACAGCCTCCTCGATGGAGCCGCCCTCGGTACACAGCGGATGGGTCCGCCGCGTCTCCTTGTAGCGGCTGATAATGACCCGAGTGTCCGCCTCTAAAAACAGCATCCGGCACCGCACGTTGTCCCGCCGCCGCAGCTTGTCCTGCACGTCGATGAGCCGCTGGAACGGCTCCCCCGCGCGGACATCGTACACCAGCGCCACACGGTCATACCGCCCGCCGGAGGCGGTGCAGAAGTTGGCGAATTTCAACATCATCTCCGCCGGCAGGTTGTCCACGATATAGTAGCCGATGTCCTCTAAAAAGGCAGCGGTGCGGGACTTCCCGCTGCCGGAAAGTCCCGAAATGATGAGTATCTCCACGTTTCGCTCCTCAGTGTATCATCTTGATCTCCGGCTCCAGCCGGACGCCCTTTTCCTCCCATACGCGCCGCTGGATCACCGCCATCAGCGCCGTCACGTCGGCGCAGGTGGCGCCGCCGCGGTTGATAACAAAACCCGCGTGTTTCTCTGACACCTGAGCTCCACCCACGGTCATGCCCTTCAGCCCGCACTGGTCGATGAGCGCCGCAGCGAAATAGCCCTCCGGCCGCTTGAATGTACTGCCCGCACTTGGATATTCCAATGGCTGTGAAGTCTTTCTCCTTGTCATCAATTCTTCCATTTTCTGCCGTATCTCCTCCGGCCTTCCCGCCGTCAGTTGAAACACGACCCGGAGTACCACTGCCTCCGGCCGGTCTGTCAGCAGGCTGTGACGGTAGGAGAACCGCAGCTCCTCCCCTCTCAGCGTCCGGACGCCATCATCGGGAAACAGTACCGTGGCGCTGTGCACCACCTGCTGCATCTCCCCGCCGTAGGCCCCTGCGTTCATACACACCGCGCCGCCCACGCTGCCCGGGATGCCGTGGGCAAATTCCAGCCCCGTCAGTCCCTGCTTCTGGGCGAACACCGCCGCCCGGGCCAGGGGCACACCGGCCTCCGCCGTCACGCGGCCCTCCGCGTCCAGCACCACACAGGACATATCCCGCGTGTTCACCACCAGCCGGTCCACACCCTCGTCGGGAAACAGCAGGTTCGTGCCGTTGCCGATGACCAGTGGTCTGGCCCCACAGCCCCGCGCGGCCTCAATGAGCAACACCATCTGGCTGCCGTCCTTGGGGAACGCCATGCGCCGCGCCGGTCCGCCGATGCGGAACGACGTGTACTTCGCCAGCGCCGCATCGTGCTCATATATCATGTCCGGCAGATAGTCCGCCGTCCATCGGTCCAATTCCTCATACCAGCTCATAAACCCTCCTGAAACGGCATCAGATCCGCTTGTTCTTGCCCAGCAGCGCCGCGCCGATGATACCAGCCTGGTTGCCCAGCTCCGCCTTGACGATGCGGGTGCGCCGGTTCTTTCCACAGGGGATGCTCTCCCGCTCCACGCACCGCTGCACCGGCAGCAGAAGCTGTTCGTCTGCCTCATTGCTGACACCGCCGCCGATAGCCAGCGTATCCGGCTGGAACACGTTGACCATGTTGACGATGCCGCAGGACAGATAGCTCACGTATTCCTCGCAGATGCGCTGGCCCACGGGATCACCCTGCCGTGCCGCGATAAATGCGGACTGGCCGGACACGCGGCCGTCGTTCTCCGCCACCACCTGCGCAAGGATGCTGTCCGGATGGGCCGCCAGCGCCTCTGCCGTCATCCGCTTCAGCGCCGTGGCGGAGGCGTACTGCTCCCAGCAGCCGCGGCGGCCGCAGGGGCACGGCAGACCGTCCTTGATGATGACGGTGTGGCCCACCTCGCCGGCCATGCCATTGGCGCCGTGGTACACCTTGCCGTTGTGGATGATGCCCGCGCCTACGCCGGTGCCCAGCGTGATGGTCACGAAGCGCTTGCTGTCCCGTCCTGCGCCCACGTAGTATTCCGCCAGCGCCGCGCAGTTGGCATCGTTCTCAATATACAGCGGGATGGACAGATAGTGGTGGAACAGCTTCCGCAGCGGCACGTTCCGCAGCGGAAGGTTGCAGGTGTAGCCGATGGAGCCGGACCGGATCTCCACGGTCCCGGGCACGCCCACGCCCACCGATGCGATGTCGTCCAGCGGCACGCCTGCGGACTTGGCCAGCTCCTGCGTCATGGCCACAATGGTCCACGCCAGCGACTGCTGGTCGGTGACGGATGCCACCTTCATTTTCTGCACAGCCAGCAGCTGGCCGTTCTCATCCGCCAGCCCCGCCTTCAGGTTGGTGCCGCCGATGTCTACGCCCACATACTTCATCGTTCCGTCTGCTTCTCCTTCATCATCTCGTCCACCTTGCTGTCAAACTGCGTCACAAAATCTCTCGCCGCGTTGTAGCCGTACTTCATCTGCCGGTTTTTCATGGTGGCGATCTCCACGATACCCGCCAGGTTCCGCCCGGGCCGCACAGGGATGGTGACGATGGGCAGCTCCACGCCCAGTATCTCGTATTTCTCCTCACCCAGGCCCAATCGGTCGTAGAACTTGCCGTCTATCCACTGCTCCAGCTGGATGACCAGGTCGATCTCTGTATCGAACTGCACAGCGCCCATGCCAAACAGCTGCTGCACGTCGATGACACCCACGCCGCGTATTTCAATGTAGTGACGGATGATCTCCGGCGCCGTGCCAAACAGGCTGTTGGAGATACGCCGGATCTCCACAGCGTCATCGGCCACCAGCCGGTGTCCGCGCTTCAGGAGCTCGATGGCCGTCTCACTCTTGCCGATGCCGGAGTCGCCCAAAATCAGCACGCCCTGGCCGTAGATGTTCATCAGCACACCGTGCCGTGCGATTTGAGGCGCCATGGCTCGGTTCAGATAGTCGATAATCTTGCTGGTCACGTCCACGGTGGACTCCGCGGACCGCAGCAGCGTGCGGTCATGCTTCTCTGCCATCTGCACCAGCTCCGTCGGGACGTCCATTTCCCTCGCCACGATGAGGGCAGGGAACGGATAGCTCAGCAGCTTATTGAACACCCGCATCCGCTCCGTTTCCGTCATGCGGTCCAGAAAGCGCATTTCACCGCGTCCAAGGATCTGCAGGCGCTTATCGTCAAAATAGTCGTAAAACCCCACCAGCTGCAGGGCCGGACGGTTCACGTCCGAGATGGTCACAACGGTGTTGTCGAAGTCGCGCCCCTTGTGAAGGATCTCCATGCCGAAGATCTCCACCATTTTTTTCAGGCTGGCCGGCGTCCGTCTGACTTTTTCCATACAGGTCCCTCCCACGGCCGCCGCCGTCAAACGCGGCAAATGCGGCAAATAGTTACCTTATATTATATCTTGTATCCCCCTGTTTCGCAACACTTTCGCTTCTCAAAAAAATTTCGTTTTTTTGTCAAATAGTGCTTGCAATCTGCGGCGTTATCTGTTATTATATCAACTGCTTGCGATGCAAGCGACCGTATGTTACAACAGCAAGGAGGTGCAACGGATGGCTAAGTGCGAATTTTGCGACAAGGGCGTGACCTTCGGTATCAAGGTCTCTCACTCCCACCGGCGTTCCAATCGTCCCTGGAAGCCCAATGTCAAGCGCGTGAAGGCAGTGATCAACGGCACGCCTCGCCATGTATATGTTTGTACCCGGTGCCTGCGTTCCGGCAAAGTTACCCGCGCGATCTGAGTTGATCGTCGCCTGAACTGTACAGACAAAACGCCCTGCGGAATCCTCCGCAGGGCGTTCTTCTTTATAGGCAAATATTACATGAAAGGCACAGAACCGTGACGGCAGTCCTGTGCCTTTCATGTTTACGCCAATGTAAATTGATAGGTGACAGAGTTCTGCCACTTTTCGTCATTTGTCAGGTCCGCACCGATCAACGTGCCGCCCATCCGCTCATAGAATGCACGGGCATTCACGTTCTCAGGAACACAATAGCAGATGAAGGACGCGGCATCACACTCTCTGCAAAAGGCCTTTACATGCTCAACTGCCGCTCGGCCGACACCCTGCCTCTGATATTCGGAGACGATATACAGGGACTGCAAGGTAATCAAATTGGCCTGATGTATCGTCAGATAGCCAATATTCTGACCATCTTTTTGGATCAAATACACAGAATATGCCGGATCATTGATCCTTGACAGCTCTTTTTCTTCGTGCCACGCCCAGTCAAAGTCATCTATCATATGATCCGGATAAATTCCCCTGTATGTGGTACTCCAGATTTTATGCCGCAGGCCAATGATGGACAGCGCGTCGTCTTTGCCCGCCTCAACAAACATTTTATTGTCTGTCATATCACAGCTCGGGGTCCCAGCTGCGGCGCTCTCCGCGATTTCCATTTTCTGCCCCTTCGGATGTCTCCGCCTGGTAGGACACCGCCGTCCCCTGCCGCTCAAAGGACAGGTAGCGGGTACCCTGAAATGTCAGCAGGCCGGTGTCCCCCTCCGTCAGCAGGCCATATTCCCGCCCGGGGAGCCGCAGCTCCAGCCGGTCGCCGCCATCGAACTGAAACGTCACATAGTAGGTGGTGGAGCGCGTTGTATGCCCCGCGCCGTTACCGTGATGGTGGTGGACGTTGACGTTCTCCCGCTTGGCCACCACCGCCGCGTTCACTGTCAGGCGGGGCGAACGGTTATTTTTGCCCCACTGGGCGATACCCTTGCCCGCGCTGATGAGGAACACCAAGAAAATGCCAAAAAAAGCGATAAAAAACAGGAGCTGAAATATTTGAAAACCGCCAAACCCCATACCGTAACCGTCAAAACCGAACATCGCTGCGTCTCCTTTCTTTTCACTGCGGAAAGCATACCATTTTTTCTGCGGCCTGTCCAGCATCCACAGGTTTACACGGTGAAACGTCCGGAAATATCCGTGCAACCTGCGGTTTACAGTGCCGTCATCCTTTGCTGAGATGGCCCATGGCGGCCCGCACCATCAGCTTTTTCGTGCCCACCGTGTCGAAGGCCACCTCAATAAGGGCGTCGTTGCCCATGACGCGGACGGACAGCACCATGCCCTGCCCGAAGGCATCGTGGCGCACGCTCTCGCCCGGTGCCAGCTGCATCAGGCCGCCGGAGGGTGCCCTGCGGCCTGCATCGGACGATGACCGGAGCGGTGCTTTCTGCGGACCAGATGTCTCGTGCGCCATTGTACTCTGTGTGCCGTATGCGGCGCTATGACTGCTGTAGCTGCCGTACTTTTCGCCATAGCTATCGTATCCGGCGTACCGGCTGCTCCGACTGTCTCCGGCGCCGTCGCCCCAGCCGATGCCGTCCCAGTCGTTCTCTGTGCTGCGTGGCTGCGGCTTGCTGAGCCACTTCATGTTCTCCTCAGGGATCTCCTTCAAAAAGCGGGAGGGCATGGCCGGTGCGGTGCGGCCGAACAGCATACGCTGCCGCGCGTTGGTCAGTACCAGCGTCTCCTTGGCGCGGGTCATGGCCACGTAGCACAGACGCCGCTCCTCCTCCATCTCCTCCGCATCGCCCATGGCGCGATTTCCCGGAAAAAGGCCGTCTTCCATGCCCACCACGTAGACGTGAGGGAACTCCAGCCCTTTTGCAGCGTGCATGGTCATCATGGTCACGCAGTTGTCGCTGTCGGACTGGCTGTCCAGATCCGTATACAGCGCCACTTCGTCCAGAAAGCCGGACAGCGACGGCTCACCTTCGACGTTTTCCAGATAACCCTGAATGCTGGATTTCAGCTCTTCCACGTTTTCCAGGCGTCCGCGGCTCTCCATATCGTTCTTTTCCCGCAGTGCCGCAGTATAGCCGCTCTTGTCGCAGACCATATCATACAGTTCGATGAGGTCACAGCCCTCCACCTGCCTGCGTATAGATTCAATCAAATCTGTAAAGGCGATAAGCTTGCCAGCTACGTTCTTCAATTCAGGATAATCCGCCGCCTGCCGGAACACTTGGTAGAGCGTGGTCTCCTGCTCTGTGGCGATGGTCTGGGCCTTGTCCACGGTGGCCTGTCCGATCTTGCGGGAGGGCACGTTGACGATGCGGCGGAGCCTCAGATCGTCGGCGGGATTGTTGATGACGCACAGGTATGCCAGCATGTCCTTGATCTCTGCGCGGTCGAAGAACTTCATACCGCCGTAAATTTTGTAAGGTACGCCGTTGCGCTTGAACGCATATTCCAGCGCGTTGGACTGGGCGTTCATACGGTACAGCACGGCGTGATCTTTCCAATTGCCGCCGCGGCGGTAGTCCGTCATCACCTGACCCACCACGTAATTGGCCTCGTCACTCTCGTTGAAGGCGGTCTTGATGATCACCTTTTCGCCGTCTCCATTCTCCGTCCACAGCGTCTTGCCCTTGCGGCCCTCGTTGTGTCGGATGACAGCGTTGGCCGCGTCCAGAATGTTCTGGGTAGAGCGGTAGTTCTGCTCCAGACGGATAGTGCGGGCGCCGCGGTACTCCTTCTCGAAGCTGAGGATGTTGCTGATGTCCGCGCCGCGGAAGCGGTAGATGCTCTGGTCATCGTCTCCCACCACGCAAATGTTGCGCCAGCCGCCTGCCAGCAGGCTCACCAGCAGGTATTGCAGGTGGTTGGTGTCCTGATACTCATCGATGAGGATGTAGCGGAACTTCCGCTGGTAGCGCTCCAGCACGTCGGGGCAGCTCTCCAGCAGCCGGACGGTGTGCAGAATGATGTCATCGAAGTCCAGCGCATTGGCCTCGCGCAGCTTTTTACTGTAAAGCGCATATACTTTACCTATCCTGATACGACGCCAGTCGTTAACGCCCTCCCAGTAGTGGATGAACTCCTCCGGCGACTGCATGCTGTCCTTGGCCTGTGAGATGACGCTGAGGATCTCTCTCGGCGGGAAGGACTTCTCCTCCAATGACAGCTCCTTCAGCACATCCTTGATAACGCGCTTGCTGTCGTCCGAATCATAGATGGTAAAGCTGCGGTCGAAGCCGATACGGTCGATGTCGCGGCGCAGAATACGGACGCAGGCCGAGTGGAACGTGGACGCCCAGACATCCCGTGCCTGCTCCTCCCCCAGCATGCGCCCCAGCCTCTCCTTCAGCTCGTTGGCGGCCTTGTTTGTGAAGGTGATGGCCAGGACCTCCCATGGGCTGGCAGGCTCCACAGCACAGAGGTACTGCATCAGTGGGCGCTGCTCCTCTCGTTCCGCTGCGGGAGCTGTGACGTACTCCTCCAGGAATGTCACGGTGTCCTCGTCCACCGGTACAGGGATATCCTCACAGTCGCTGCCCCGCCCGTAGCGCAGCAGGTTGGCCACGCGGTTGATAAGCACCGTAGTCTTACCGGAGCCGGCGCCGGCCAGCAGCAGCAGTGGTCCCTCCGTTGTCAGCACGCCCTCCTGCTGGCGGGGGTTCAGCTTTTGAAAATCAGCGGTGATGGCAGCGCGCCGCGCCGTTATGAATCGTCTTTCCAGGTTCGTCATGTAGCAGCCTCGCTTTTCTCTTTCTTGCTCCTTATTTTAATACATGCGGCCACTCCGGTCAACTGTCTGCGCAAATTTTGTAGAATTTTTGTTCGATTTCACTTGACAAGAACGATTGTTCGATTTATAATGCGAAATAGAACATGAGTTTGATACGGAGGTAACTGCCATGACTACTATCGGACTGCTGATTACCCTGCTGGGCGCTGGCTCCATAGCCGCTAACGTGATGCGGCTCATCGACCATATCGATCAGCCTGCTCCCCGCCATCGCCGCCGCGCGGCGTAACGTGAGATGGACGTTCTGGAGAAACTGTCCATCCTGACGGACGCGGCCAAATACGATGCGGCCTGCACCTCCAGCGGTGTGCGGCGCGGCTCCAGGCCCGGGATGATCGGCAACACATCTTCCTCCATCGCCGGATGCTGCCACAGTTTTTCCGCCGACGGGCGCTGCATCACGCTGCTGAAGGTGCTGATGACCAACGTGTGTACCTTCGACTGCCGCTACTGCGTCAACCGGCGCAGCAACGATACGCGGCGAGCCGCGTTTACGCCGCGGGAGCTGGCGGAGCTGACCATCGGCTTCTACCGGCGGAACTATATTGAGGGACTGTTTCTCTCCAGCGGCGTGCTGCGCAGCCCCGACTACACCACCGAACAGATGATCTGTGCGCTGCGCATCCTGCGGCAAGAGTACCGGTTCAATGGGTATATCCACGCCAAGGCCATCCCTGGGACGTCGCCGGAGCTGGTACAGCAGTTGGGACTTCTGGCGGACCGGCTCAGCGTCAACATCGAGTTGCCGTCCCAGAGCGGTCTGCAGTCACTGGCACCGGACAAAACCAAGGACGCCATCCTGCGGCCTATGGGGCAGATACGGGACGGCGTGGTCCAGAGCAAGGCGGAACTGGTGAAATACAAGCACGCGCCTGCGTTCGCTCCCGCAGGACAGAGTACCCAGCTTATTGTGGGTGCCACCAGCGACAATGACCGGCACATCCTGCAGCTGACAGAGTCACTGTATCAGAAGTACCGGCTAAAACGGGTGTTCTACTCAGCGTATGTGCCAGTGGTAGAGAACAGCCTGCTGCCGGCACTGGACACCAAGCCACCCCTTCTGCGGGAGCACCGGCTATACCAAGCGGACTGGCTGCTGCGGTTCTACGGTTTTCGGGCGGAGGAGCTGCTGGACGAGGCGCACCCTGATTTCGACCAGCGGCTGGATCCCAAGTCCGGCTGGGCAGTGGCTCATCTGGATCAGTTCCCCGTAGAGATCATGCGTGCCGATCTGGAGACGCTGCTGCGGGTGCCGGGGATCGGACCGGTCAGTGCGCGGCGCATCCTGTCAGCGCGGCGGCAGAGCCATCTGCGGTTTGAGGACCTGAAAAAGCTGGGTGTCGTGGTGAAGCGGGCACAGTTTTTCATTACCTGCGGCGGCAGGATGCGGCAGGGGCTGCGCTTCTCCCCCGCTACGCTGGCAGCGCAGTTAGAACAGATGGAGCGTGGGCTGCTGCCGGAAAGCGGCATGGAGCAGCTGTCGCTTTTCGACCATGTGGGGTGAGTGTATTGCGAGACGTGCTTTATCAGTACGATGGGACATTTGACGGGTTTCTGTGCTGTATCCACGACAGTTATCTGTATAAGGAGATCCCCGTCGGCTTTTCCTCCGACGGGGATTTTTTGTCATTATATGAGGTGCGGATCGTGCCGACCCAGGCGGCGCACAGCCAGCGGGTCTACCGTGGGCTGGCCGCCCGCTCGAACAAGGCAGCCAAGGCCGTGTACCGTGGGTTTCTGACCTGTATGGAAGACAAGGAGCTGCGGCTTTACGCCTTCGTGCGGAAGGTGTTTCGGGAGGGAGACAGGTTCATGCGGAATCTGTCCGATCCGGTGTTCTATCCGCTGCACAAGGCCCTCCGGCACATGAGCGGCGAGTTAGAAAAGCTCCGTGGATTCGTGCGGTTTTCAGATTACAACGGTGTGCTGGGTGCGGTGATCGAACCGGAAAATCAAGTGCTTCCCATGCTGCGCCGCCACTTCTGCGGCCGGTACAGCAACGAGGCATTCTTCATCTTCGATCGCACCCACCGCGAGATCCTTCTGTACGCCAGAGGCATTTCCCAGATCCAGCCGCTGGAGCGGCTGGATCTGGCGGCACCGGACGCTGAGGAGGTACAGTACCGGCGGCTCTGGAAAGCGTTTTTCGAGACTGTAACCATCCGCGAGCGGGAGAACCCACGATGTCAGAACACCTTCCTGCCCAAACGGTACCGCGGCGTGATGACCGAATTTTTACCGCTGGATGGCGGTGGGGTGCCAGCCGAACCATCGTGGCCGCAGCTGCGGCCGTGACGGCGCAGCCGGCAGCAGTATGAGAGGTGTCGGCAAGAATTGGACATATACAGGGCATGTAGGACAACCGCTTCGAGCAGGGGCACCGGTAAAAATCAGAGGGCACGGAGAAACGATGGGGGTGCTTTGTGACATTGGCGTGGGGATGTATGGGGGATGCAGAACCGAGGGCACAGGGCACGGATGCGCGACGCTGGAACGTGCGGGGGGGCACGGCAGGCGTGGACGCGGGGTTTGGGGGACGATTCTCCAACGAGAGCTGCCGCATAACGGCGGCTCAGTCATCCAGCAGTTCTCGTAGCCGTTTGAGACTGCGGCGTTCCATGCGTGAGACCTGTACCTGCGAGACATGAAGCAGGCGGGCCGTCTGCTCCTGAGTCAGCCCCTTGAAGAACCGCAGGAGGATGGCCTTGCGCTCCTGTTCCGGCAGCTGGTCGATGGCTTCGCGAAGGGCAATGCGCTCCACCATGCCTGTCTCCGGTTCTTCGGTACCCAACACGGATTCCAGTGTCATACCCTCCACCGTCTCCTGCTGCAAGGATTCCGGCGGCACCACAGCCAATTCGATGCTGGCGATCTCCTCTACGGTGAGCCCCGTCTCCTCCGCCAGCTCGGACAGCTTGGGCGCGCAGCTCAGCCGGTTTTGCAGGCGCTCCCTCGCGGCCCAGAGCATCTGCCCCTTTTCCCGTAGGGTGCGGCCCACTTTGATGGGGCCGTCATCCCGCAGGAAACGACGTATTTCTCCGGCGATCTTGGGGACTGCATAGGTGGAAAACTGCGTTCCATATGTGAGGTCAAATCCCTTTACAGCTTTGATAAATCCAATACATCCCAGCTGGTAGAGGTCGTCCATCTCTACACCGCAATGGTGATATCGCTTCACGATGGACCAGATGAGCCCTGCATTCTCTGTGAGCATCTGGCGGCACGCCTCGTCATCGCCCTGCTGCGCACGCTCCAGTAGTGCCAAGCGTTCCTCAGTCATCGGGTGACCAAACGGGGCATAATACGCTTGCGCATCTGGACCGTGGTACCTTTGCCCTGCATTGAGCGGACAGTGAGCTTGTCCATAAAACTCTCCATAATGGTGAAGCCCATGCCACTGCGCTCGCTGCCGCCGGTGGTAAACAGCGGACGGCGGGCCTCCTCCACGTCGGTGATACCTCGGCCCCAGTCGCGGACGGTGATCTCCAGGACGCCGTCCTTCAGTAGCTTCATTTTCATGACGATCCGCCCCAGCGCATCCGGATAGGCATGGACGATGGCATTGGTCACCGCCTCGCTGACGGCGGTCTTGATATCCCCCAGCTCGTCCAGTGTGGGGTCCAGCTGGGCGGCAAAGGCAGCGGCAGCTGTCCGGGCAAAGCCCTCGTTGCTGCTGCGGCTGAGAAATTCAACGGTCACATAATTTTCAGCGCGGGTCATATGTAGTCCCTCCTCTTAATCAATGGTCATCATCCGGCCGACGCCGGCAGCCTCGAACACCTTGCGGGGCTGCTGCGCCACATGGCGCAGGGTGACGCTGCCGCCCAGCTCACGCATGCGCTGCCAGCCCCGCAGTGCCACGGCAATACCGGAGCTGTCCATAAATGTGACACCGGAAAAGTCCAGCACCAGCACCAGCGGCAACGACCGCTGGATCTCCTGTTCCAGGCAGGTCAGGAGACCCTTGGCACCGTGGTGGTCCAGTTCCCCTTTCAGGGCCAGCTCCAGTTGATTTCCCTCGTGCTTTGCCGATACGTCCATGTAGATCGCTCCTTTGTCAAACTGATGGTCCGGATAAAAAAATAATCACCGCAGATCCATGATCTACGGTGATTATAATGTATTTATGCTGTTTTTTGCGTCGAATCGCGCCTGTGCGGCGGAAAAATTCAGATCTTCATCGCGGCAGCGGTTTCGTCCAGCTTGGCAATGAGGGCGCGGGCCTTTTCGGCCTTCTCACGCTCAGCGTTCACCACGTTCTCAGGAGCGCGGGAGGTGAATGACTCATTGGCCAGCTTGGCCTCAATGCGGTGGAGGTTGTCCTCCGCCTTCTTGCGCTCGGCGGCGATGCGCTCCAACTCCTTGGCGATGTCCACCAGTTCCGCCATGGGCATATAGATGGTAGCGTCGTGAGTGGCCACGGTGACCATACCCGTCAGGTCGGCGGGTGCGGTGGTCTGCACCGTCAGCTCGCTGGCGTAGGCCATGCGTGTGATAAAGTGGGCGCCCAGTTGATAGTTCTCGGGCTGGGCAGCCACGATGATGACCTGAGCCTTGCGGCTGGGCGGCACGTTCATCTCGGCGCGGCGGGCGCGGATGGCGGAGATGGCGTCTTTCACCGCTTCCATGGCCGTCTCCGCCTCGGGGAAGCGCAGAGCATCCTGATACTCCGGCCACTGAGCCTTGATGAGGTAGTCGCCCTCGTGGGGCAGAGCCTGCCAGATCTCCTCGGTGATAAACGGCATGAAGGGGTGCAGCAGCTCCAGGATACGCAGCAGCACGTAGCACAGCACGTTCTCTGCCGCCAGCTTGGCACTCTCATCCTCGCCGTTAAGGCGGGTCTTGGTCAGTTCGATATACCAGTCACAATAGGTGTCCCAGATGAAGTCGTAGATCTTGGCGGAGGCCACGCCCAGCTCGTAGGCTTCCAGATTGTCGGTGACCTCGCGGATCAGGGTGTTCAGGCGGCTGAGGACCCATTTGTCCTCCAACTCCAGCTTCTCCGGCAGCTGTACCTTGTCGATGGACAGATTCATCATGACGAAGCGGCTGGCGTTCCAAATCTTATTGGCAAAATTGCGCATAGCCTCGCACTTCTCCACAAAGAAGCGCATGTCGTTGCCAGGGCTGTTGCCGGTGATGAGGTTGAAGCGCAGGGCGTCGGCGCCGTACTTGTCCGCCATCTCCAGCGGGTCGATGCCGTTGCCCAGAGACTTGGACATCTTGCGGCCCTTGTCGTCGCGGACCAGGCCATGGATGAACACGGTCTTGAAAGGCTCCTTCTTCATCTGCTCCATGCCGGAGAAGATCATACGGGCTACCCAGAAGAAAATGATATCGTAACCGGTGACCATGACAGATGTCGGATACCAGTAGTTCAGGTCGGCGGCGTCCTTATCGGGCCAGCCCAGCGTGGAGAAAGGCCACAGGCCGGAGCTGAACCAAGTGTCCAGCACGTCCTCCTCGCGGGTCAGGTGGGTGCTGCCGCACTTTTCGCACTTGGTGGGATCGGTGCGGCTGACGTTGATGTGCTTGCAGTCATCGCAGTACCAGGCGGGGATCTGGTGCCCCCACCACAGCTGTCGGGAGATGCACCAGTCATGGACGTTCTCCATCCAGTTGATATAAGTCTTGGTAAAGCGCTCCGGCACAAACTTGATGGTGCCATCCTCCACCACGCGGATGGCCTCCTTGGCCAGCGGCGCCATCTTCACGAACCACTGCGCGGAGATCAGGGGCTCCACGTCGTTGTGGCAGCGGTAGCATGTTCCCACGTTGTGGGAGTAGTCCTCAGTCTTGACCAGGTAGCCTTCAGCCTCCAGGTCGGACACGATAGCCTTGCGGCACTCGTAGCGGTCCATACCCTCGTATTTGCCGCCGTTCTCGTTGATCTTGCCATCATCGGCAATGCAGCGGATGACCTCCAGATGGTGGCGCAGGCCCACCTCAAAGTCGTTGGGGTCATGGGCGGGGGTCATCTTCACGGCGCCGGTACCGAAGCCGATCTCGCAGTATTCGTCGCCCACAATGGGGATCTCGCGGCCTACCAGCGGCAGGATGCAGGTCTTGCCGATGAGGTGCTTGAACTTCTCATCCTCGGGGTTGACAGCCACGCCGGTATCGCCCAGCATGGTCTCGGGGCGGGTCGTGGCGATGATGATGTCACCGGTACCGTCGGTCAGCGGGTAGCGGATGTACCACAGGTGACCAGGCTTGTCCACGTACTCCACCTCGGCATCGGACAAGGCGGTCAGGCAGTTGGGGCACCAGTTGATGATGCGGCTGCCCTTGTAGATCAGGCCCTTGTCATACAGCTCGCAGAATGTCTCGCGGACGGCACGGGAGCAGCCCTCGTCCATGGTGAAGCGGCTGCGGTCCCAGTCGCAGGACGCGCCCATCTTTTTCTGCTGCTGGACGATGCGGTCGCCGTACTTCTCCTTCCAGGCCCAGACGCGCTCCAGGAACTTCTCGCGGCCCAGGTCATAGCGGGTCATGCCCTCCTTGGTGCGCAGTTCCTCCTCCACCTTGATCTGGGTGGCAATGCCGGCGTGGTCCGTGCCGGGGAGCCACAGGGCATCGTAGCCCTGCATGCGCTTGAAGCGGGTCAGGATGTCCTGCAGCGTACAGTCCAGTGCGTGGCCCATGTGGAGCTGGCCGGTGACATTGGGGGGCGGCATGACGATGGAAAACGGCTTCTTATTGGGGTCGGGCTCCGCCTTGAAGCAGCCGCCGTCCATCCACATCTGGTAGATGCGGGATTCCACGTCCCGCGGATCATACACCTTCGGCAGTTCTTTCATATGCTTTCTCCTTTTTGAGTATTTGGCAAAACAAAAAGTCCGCTCCGTTTTGCCATGGCAAAACAGGGCGAACATCCAGTCCGTGGTACCACCTGTATTCGGGAGATCTCCCGCACTCATGGGTGCAGCTACACCCTGTCCCGATAACGGGGGACTCCCGTCGCAGCCTACTTCCGTTCAGCCCGAAGCTCCGAGACGACTTGGGCGGCGCGTCACGGGCGCTTACACCTGCCGCGCCCTCTCTTGGCTTCCGCTGACCACTTACTGCTTCTCATCATCGCTGTTTTCGTATGGTGGGAGTATACTATATCCGTGAAAAAATGTCAAGGTGGTTCTTTTCAGGTATTTTCTCCGTTCCGTGCGAACGGTTTCTCCGCAAAAAACAGGGGGCGGCACTGCCGTCCCCTGCCGTATGTACTTATCGCTTGTTGGAGCGTATCCAGATGCCCTGCTTTTCCGCGTTGGCGATGAGGTCATCGCGGAACATGGGGTGGGCAATGCTCACTAACTTCTCCGCTCGCTCCCAGGTGGAGCAACCCACCAGGTTCACGCCGCCGTACTCTGTGACGATGTAATACGCCTGGCTGCGGGGATCGGTGACGATGTCTCCGGGGGTCAGCAGCGGGTTGATGCGGGACTTTACGTTGCCCTGCTTATCCGTGAAGGATGAGGTCAGACAGATGAATGCCTTGCCGCCGTTGGACAGAGCCGCGCCCTCCAGGAAGTCCAGCTGGCCGCCGGTGCCGCTGATCTGGCGGGTGCCGGAGCTCTCGGCGCAGATCTGGCCGTACAGGTCCACGGAGATACAGTTGTTGATGGACACGAAATTGTCCTGCTTACCCACATTAGCGGGATCGTTGCAATAGCTGATGGGGTACGTGACCACACCCGGGTTCTCGCGAATCCAGTCATACAGGTCCGGTGAGCCCAGCGCCAGGCCGAAAATGCTCTTGTAGCGGTCCAGCTTCTTGTGAGTATTGGTAATCTTGCCGGCCTTGTACATGTCCAGGTAGCTGTCGCACAGCATCTCCGTGTGGATGCCCAGACCCTTCAGGTCGCTCTTGGCGATCATCTGTCCCACGGCATTAGGCAGCGAACCGATTCCCAGCTGCAGCGTGGAGCCGTCCACCATGTTCTGTACCACGTACTCGGCGATCTTCATCTCTGCCTCGGAGGCCGCGGGGGACTTGACGCTGGGCAGCTTGCCGTGGGGGCCCTCCACGATCATGTCCACGTCGCTGATGTGGATGCACTCGTCCAGACCGCCGTAGACCCAAGGCAGGTTCTCGTTGATCTCCAGGATCACGATGTCCGCCTTGTCCAGCGTGGCACGGGCGGAGGCGGTGGAGGCGGCAAAGTTGAAGTAGCCGTGCTCGTTCATGGGGGTAACGCACATCATGGCCACGTTCACCGTCAGGAACTGGGTATAGTACCAGCCCAGGTTACGGAACACCATGGGGTTGAAATTGCACAGACCCTTGTCGCAAAGCTTGCGTTCGTAGCCGGACATGTGCCAGCTGTTGTAGACGAAGTGCTGGCGGGTAGGGTCGCACTCCACCATCTGAATCGGATCGAAAATCAGGTAGCCGCGGATCTTCACGTCCCGCAGCTCTTCCTTACGGCGGGCCACGGCGGCATCCATCAGCGAGGGGAAGCCCGCGCCCATAGCGATGTCGATCCAGTCGCCGCTCTTGACGACCTTAGCCGCCTCATCCGGTGTGCAGAGTTTGCGCCGGTATTCTGCTGTGTAGTCAAACGGTACTGCCATACTGTTCTCCCTTTCCCCTCATGAAGTAGGATTTTTTACTTTGTTAATTTTATCACTCTCCCTGCTGTATGTCAACAAATTAACGGATATTTATCACCGCAATAAAAAATAATCTGCGCCGAAACAAAAGAAAAATAAGATAGAGCCGCCCTTGGGGCGGCTCTATCTTATTTTGTCACAAATTCACGAAGAAGTTTACCGCGGAGAAACTTCCTCACTTCTCCGCACGGCGCTTGTAGGCGTCGTACTTCTCCTTGGCGGCCTCCTCTGCCTCGGCGAACAGCACCTTGGCATTTTCGGGGAAGCTCAGCTCCAGAGAGGCATAGCGCACCTCGCCCTTCATGAAGTCATACAGCGGCATGGTGGGTTCCTTACTGTCCAGCGTGAAGGTCTTGGTCTCCGGGCTGTACCGGTACAGGTTCCAGTAACCGGAGTTGACAGCGTCCTTCATCTCCTGCTGGACGTTGTTCATACCCTTCTTGATACCGTGGTTGATGCAGGGCGCGTAGCAGATGACGATGGACGGACCCTTATGAGCCTCGGCCTCCTTGATGGCCTTGATGAGCTGGTTGGGATTGGCACCCATGGAGCACTGTGCCACATACACATTGTCGTAGGTCATCATCAGCATACCAAGGTCTTTCTTCTTGGTCTTCTTGCCGCTGGCCTGGAACTGCGCCACCGCGCCGATGGGCGTGGCCTTGGAGGACTGTCCGCCGGTATTGGAGTACACCTCGGTGTCCACCAGCAGCACGTTGACATCCTCGCCCATGGCGAAGACGTGGTCGAGGCCGCCGTAGCCGATGTCGTAGGCCCAGCCGTCGCCGCCGTACATCCACATGGTCTTCTTGGACATATCCTTCTTGCGCTTGAGGATCTCGTCCACGATGGCCTGCTCCTCGGCAGAGAACTTGCCATTCTCCAGCAGCGCCACCAGCGCCTCGGTAGCGGGAGTGGAGGCGTCCAGATCCTCGTAGGTCTCCAGCCACTTGGCAATGGCGGCCTTGACGGTCTCATCCTTGGTCAGCGCATCCAGCTCCTTGACGTAGCCGGTGACGCACTCGCGCAGCTGCTTGACAGCCAGACACATACCGTAGGAGAACTCGGCGTTGTTCTCAAACAGGGAGTTAGACCATGCCACGCCCTTGCCCTCGGCGTTCTTGCAGTACGGCACGCAGGGCATGGCCGCGCCCCAGGCCTGGGTGCAGCCGGTGGCGTTGGCCAGATACATCTTGTCGCCGAACATCTGGGTCAGCAGCTTGATATAGGGCGTCTCGCCGCAGCCGGCGCAGGCGCCGTTGAACTCCACCAGAGGCTGCTTGAACTGACTGCCCTTCAGGGTGAACTTGTCCACGCGGGAGGTCTTTTCCTTCACGCCGGTCAGGAAGTTCCAGCCGGTCTGATCCAGAGACACCTCGTGAGCAGGTACCATCTTCAGCGCCTTGCCGCTCTTGGGGCAGGAGGCCACACAGCTGCCGCAGCTGGTGCAGTCCAGCGTGGACACGCCCATGGTATACTTCAGGCCGTCCAGCCCGGGGCCCTTGGCATCCACCAGCGTCATATCCACGGGAGCCGCCTTGACCTCGCCCTCGTCCAGCAGGAACGGGCGGATGACGGCGTGGGGGCAGACAAAGGAGCACATATTGCACTGGAGGCACTCGGCAGCATCCCACACAGGCAGATGGGTGGCGATGCCGCGCTTCTCGTAGCGGGAGGTACCCAGCGGCATGGTGCCGTCCTCCATGCCCTTGAAGGCGGAGACGGGCAGATCGTCGCCCTTCTGGGCGTTGATGGGTACCAGAATGTTCTTGATGACGTAGGGCAGGTTCTCGCCGGCGGGCTTCAGCGCCTTGTCGGTGAGGTTCGTCCACTCGGGCTTCACCTTGACCTCCACCAGTGCGTTAAGGCCGGCGTCCACGGCGGCGATGTTCATGTTGACGATCTTCTCGCCCTTCAGGCCGTAGGTCTTCTTGACGGCGTCCTTCATGTGGGCCACGGCGTCCTCCACGGGGATGACGTTGGCCAGCTTGAAGAAGGCGGCCTGCAGCACCATGTTGGAGCGGTTGCCCAGTCCCAGCGCCTGCGACTCCTTGTTGGCGTCGATGATATAGAACTTGATGTCGTTGTCGGCGATATACTTGAGGATCTCGCCGGGAACGTGCTGTTCCAGCTCGTTCTCCGCCCACTCGCAGTTCAGCAGGAAGCTGCCATGGGGCTTCAGCTCGTGGATGATGTCGTACTTGGTCAGGTACGTCTGGTTGTGGCAAGCGATGAAGTCCGCGTTGGACACATAGTAGGTGGAGCTGATGGGGTGCTTACCGAAGCGCAGGTGGCTCTTGGTGATGCCGAAGGACTTCTTGGTGTCGTACTCAAAGTACGCCTGGCAGTACATATCCGTCGTCTCGCCGATGATCTTGATGGAGTTCTTGTTGGCACCCACCGTACCGTCGGAGCCGAGACCCCAGAATTTGCAGGAGATGGTGCCCTCCGGCTCGGTGAGCAGAGGTGCGCCCACGGGCAGGGACAGATGGGTCACATCGTCCACGATGCCGATGGTGAAGTGATTCTTCGGCTCATCCAGCAGCAGGTTGTCGAACACAGCCTTGATCTGGGCGGGGGTGGTGTCCTTGCTGCTCAGACCGTAGCGGCCGGCGTAGATGGCGGGGCGGTCGCTCTCGTTGATATAGGCGGCGCAGATGTCCTCGTACAGAGGCTCGCCGATGGAGCCGATCTCCTTGACGCGGTCGAGGACGGCGATCTTCTTCACCGTCTTGGGCATGGCGGCTATCAGGTGCTTGCGGGAGAAGGGGCGGAACAGGTGTACCTGCAGGAAGCCCACCTTCTCGCCCTTGGCGTTCAGATGGTTGACGACCTCCTGTGCGCAGCCGCCCACGGAGCCCATGGCCACGATGACGCGCTCGGCGTCGGGCGCGCCGTAGTAGTTGAACAGGTGGTACTCACGGCCGGTCAGCTTGCTGATCTGAGCCATGTAGTCCTCCACGATGTCGGGCAGCTCGGCGTAGGCCGTGTTGTTGGACTCGCGGAGCTGGAAGTAGATGTCGGGGTTATCCACCAGAGAACGCATCCGGGGATCCTCCGGGTTCAGGGCATTGGCGCGGAAGGCAGCCAGTGCGTTGCGGTCCACCAGCTTGGCGTACTCGTCGTAGCTCAGCACGTCGATCTTCTGGATCTCATGGCTGGTACGGAAGCCGTCGAAGAAGTGCAGGAACGGGATGCGGGCCTTGATGGCGCTCAAATGTGCCACGGCAGCCAGATCGGCGGATTCCTGCACACTGCCGCTGGAAAGCAGGGCAAAGCCCGTCTGACGGCAGTTCATTACGTCGGAGTGGTCGCCGAAGATGGAGAATGCGTGGGTACCCACGGTGCGGGACGCCACGTGCAGCACGCCGGGCAGACGCTCGCCGGAGATACGGTGCAGGGTGGGGATCATCAGCATCAGGCCCTGAGAGGCGGTGAAGCTGGTGGCCAGCGCACCGGCCTCCAGTGCGCCGTGGCACGCGCCGCAGGCGCCGGCCTCGGACTGCATCTCCACCAGACGAACCGGCTGGCCGAAGATGTTCTTCTTGCCGTTGGCCGACCACGCGTCGGCGTGCTCCGCCATAGGGCTGGAGGGTGTGATGGGGTAGATGGCTGCGACCTCGGAGAACGCATAGGCGACGTATGCCGCCGCCTCGTTGCCGTCGCAGATCTTCATGATCTTGCTCATATGATTCTTTCCTCCTCTTTTCTATCAGCTCCTCCCTGCTTTGCCACAGGAAAGAGCCTAGATATGCCGTGTAAAAGTATAGCATTTCGATTGCCGCAGGTCAATGAACAAAAGAGATTCTGTGACATACGTCACAGAATCTCTTTTCGCTTTGTATAAAAAACCAATAGCGGCGGCCCGCATCAGATCACCACGGGGTATTCACCCAGCGGCAGCCTGCCGTTCCGGACGGTGACTTGCCCGCCCAAACGGTTCTCGTACACACCGTCCGGCAGATCCACGGCCACTTCACCGCCGCGGCCCTGCAGGTCAAACACGCCCAGTGCGCGGCCCTCCAGTCCCTCGTAGTGGCCCAGCACCACACTGTCGCTGGCGGTTACCCACCAGAAGCCGCCGCCCAGCGGCAGCGTCTGCTTCATGGCCTTGCAGGCGGTGAGGTACCGCTGCACGTCCAGCCGCATGTCGCCGTAGTTGTCGTCGGCGTCGAAAAGCCCCACCCGCTTTTTGGGCGCGTACTCCATGCCGCTGTACAGCATGGCGGCACCCCGCTGGAAGTACAGGAATCCCAGCCAGTGGTACAGCTGGCGGTCACTGGTGAACCAGGAGGCCGCACGGCAGGTGTCGTGGTTCTCCAGGCAGCGGGCCTTGATGTAGCCAGTGGGATACGTCAGCTCCTGATAGTTCAGGATGTCCGTGTAGGTCCGCAGGGACAGATCTCCCTTCAGGAAGCCCTCGTAAAAAGGCCAGATGTCGTAGTCGTAGGTCATGTCGAAGGCGCGGTACAGCTCGGTGTCCGTGGCGCAGGCCGCGCCCGTGCGGCGCATGCCCAGCACGTAGGCGCCGTGGACGCTTTCGGCCAACCAGATGCAGCCAGGGCGCACCGTCTCCACCTGGCGGCGTGCCTCACACCAGAAGTCCAGCGGGACGCTGCTGGCCACGTCGCAGCGGAAGCCATCCACGATGGCGGCCCACTGCTTCAATGTGTCGATCTGGTAGTTCCACAGGTCGCGGTTGCTGTAATCCAGGTCCACCACATCCCACCAGTCCGCCACCTTTCGGGTAGGGCGACCCTCTGCGTCGCGGAGGAAGTACTCCGGATGGGTGTGGGCCAGCACGGAGTCCGGTGAGGTGTGGTTGTACACCACATCGATGATGCACTTCATGCCGCGAGCATGGATGGCATCCACCAGATGGATGAAGTCCTCCCGCGTGCCGTACTCGGGATTGATGCCGCGGTAGTCCTGAATGGCGTAGGGGCTGCCCAGAGTGCCCTTACGGCCCTCCGAACCAATGGGATGGATGGGCATGAGCCAGATGATGTCTGCACCCAGCCCCTTCAGGCGGTCCAGGTCGCCCTCCAACGCGCGGAAGGTGCCTTCTTTGGTGTGGTTGCGCACAAAGACGCTGTAAATCACCTGATGCAGCAGATTCTGATCGGTATGCTCTGCCATGACGTGTACCTCCTTATTTCAGAAACTCCAGAAATTCATCTTCCGTGAGGACGGGGATGCCCAACTGCTGCGCCTTTTGCAGCTTGCTGCCGGCGTTCTCTCCCGCCACCACGTAGGTGGTCTTTTTGGAAACGGAGCCGGACACCTTGCCGCCCCGTTTTTCGATCATCTCCCCCGCTTCATCGCGGGTAAACTTCTCCAGTGCGCCGGTAAGGACAAAAGTCATTCCTGCAAAACGGCTGTCAACCGTTTCCTCTTTACAGGTCATATTGAGCCCTGCGGCCTTCAGACGTGCCAGCAGGTCCTGGGACTGTGGGCTGTCCATCCACTGGCGGATGTATTTCGCCGTGATGGGCCCCACGTCATCAATGGCGGTCAGCTCCTCCTCCGTGGCGGTGGACAGCGCGTCCATGCTGCCGAACCGTGCAGCCAGCACCTTGGCGGCCTTCTCACCTACCTGCCGGATGCCGAGGGCAAAGATGAGGCGCCACAGGTCGTCCTCACGGCTTCTGGCGATGGCCTCCACCGCGTTCCGGGCGGACTTCTGACCCATACGGTCCAGCTCCGCGATCTGCTCCGGCCGCAGGCTGTACAGGTCGGCGGCAGTCCTGACAAGGCCGCTGTCCACCAGCTGCTGTATCACGGCGGGACCCAGACCGTCGATGTCCATGGCGTTTCGGCTGGCGAAATGGGTCAGATTCCGCAGCAGCTGGGCAGGGCACTCCGCGCCGGTGCAGCGCAGAGCCGCGCCATCCTCGTCCCGCACCACCTCCGCGCCGCAGACGGGGCAGCGGTCCGGCAGCGTGTAGGGCTGTGCGCCGTCCGGACGCTTGTCCGGCACCACGGCCACGATCTCGGGGATGATCTCCCCCGCCTTGCGCACCAGCACCGTGTCGCCGATGCGGATGTCCTTCTGGGCGATATAGTCCTGATTATGCAGGGTGGCGTAGGTCACAGTGGTGCCCGCCAGACGCACCGGCTCCAGCTCCGCCTTGGGAGTCAGCACGCCAGTGCGTCCTACCTGTACCACGATATCGCGGAGCACCGTCTCCTTGGTCTCTGGCGGGTACTTGTAGGCGATGGCCCAGCGGGGACACTTGGCAGTACTGCCAAGCACCTCCCGCTCCGCCAGGTTGTCCAGCTTAATGACCGCGCCGTCGATGTCGAAGGGGAAACGCTCCCGACAGTCGCCCAGCGCGGCGATCTCCGCCAGAATATCGGCGGTTTTGGATAGCTGCCGGTGCGGAATGACCTTGAAATGCTGGGACGCCAGATAGTCGATGGCCTCGGTGTGGGTGGTAAACTCCCGTCCCTCCGCCAGCTGGAGATTGAATACGGCGATGTCCAGACGGCGCTGGGCCGCGATCTTGGGGTCCAGCTGGCGCAGGGAGCCGGCGGCAGCGTTGCGGGGGTTGGCCATCAGGGGCTTGCCCTCCAGCTCGCGGCGGGCGTTGATCTCATCGAACACGCTGCGAGCCATGTAGACCTCGCCGCGGACGATGAGACGGGGCAGCTTCTCCGGCAGCGTCATAGGAATGGAGCGGATGGTGCGCAGATTCTCCGTCACGTCCTCCCCCACCCGTCCATCGCCGCGTGTGGCGCCGCGGACGAACACGCCGTCTCTGTACTCCAGGGCCACGGACAGGCCGTCCACCTTTGGCTCCACGCTCCACAGCGGCGCGTCCAGTGGTATCTTTTCCAGAAACTGGCACACCTCATCGTCGTTGAACACGTCCTGCAAACTCTCCAGCGGCACGGGATGCGTCACCTGCTGGAACTCGGACAGCGTGCGGCCACCGATGCGCTGCGTGGGCGAATCCGGTGTGATTTCCTCCGGATGTGCCGCCTCCAGATCCTCCAGACGGCGCAGCATGTGGTCGTACTCGTAGTCGGAGATGGTGGGCTCATCCAATACGTAATAGCGGTAGCCGTGGGCATTCAGGGTGTCCCGCAGCTCCTTCATTTCCTGTCGGTAGTCCATAGTGTGACCTCTTATCCGTTGTTGATGATGTACTCGTCGGCGTAGTTCTCGATCTCGTCCGGCGTGGTACTGAAATAGGTGTAGGTGTCGGGTACGCCGCCCACGATCACCGTCTCCGCCACGGAGATCTCGTTGGACACCTTGGTATAGGTGGTCAGCCCGGGCAGCAGGATGCTGACGTGGACATCCACATCCAGCAGGATGCGGTGGCGGGTCTGGTTGATGCCGGCGGAGGAAAACTGGTTATCGAAGCGGGCGGTGGCAGTGCCCACGGACTGCATGCGCACGTGCAGACACGGCCCGCGGCCTGCCAGCAGCGGCGAGCCGGTCAGCGTGCCGATGGGGATGGACAAATCCGTGGTGGACACATCCGCCATACGCTGGAGGATATCGTCGGAGATAGACGCCTGCAGGCGGTTGAACTCCGCCATGTTGCTTTTCAGCGCCGTCACATGGCCGTTGGCATCCTTATCGAAGGACACCAGCCGCCCGTAGTCGATGCGCCCGCTGTCCACCGCGTCGTTGATGGCGGCCACCACGATGCGGTTCACCATGTTAGAGGTGCGAGCGGTGGCCAGATCCACCACGATGGGCCTCATATGCAGCACGGCGGCAGCAGTCAGCGCTCCCAACGCCGCCAGAAGAAAGGTACACCAGACCAGCACCTTCTGTCGTCCGGTCAGGCGCAGATAACGAAGCCGTTCCACGGCATCCACCCCCCTTGCAGGGAGTTTATGATGCCAAGGCTTTTCCTCATTCCTCCGGCCAGCTGCGGACGATCTCCTTGAACACCCTGCCCCGCTCGGCAAAGTTCTTGAACTGGTCGAAGGCAGCACAGGCCGGGGACAACGTCACCACATCGCCTGCGGCGGCATGGTCGCGGGCGGCCTCTACCGCAGCCTGAAAAGGCGTGACCTCCAGGATCTCCGGACAGCCCGGGCGGTAGTCCGGCGCGGCCTCCACTGCGGCGCGGATCTTCCCCGCCGTGGCCCCGCAGAGTACCAGCAGCTTCACGTGGGCCGTCACCTCGGGGCCCAGTACGTCGAAAGGAATGTGCTTGTCATAGCCGCCGGCGATGAGGATAACCTTCTCCGGGAAGGAGCGCAGCCCCGCAATGGTGCGGGAGGGGCTGGAGGCGATGGAATCGTTGTAGTACCGGACACCACGGTAGGTACGCACCAGCTCGATGCGGTGCTCCACGCCGCCGAAGCTGCGGGCGAAGTCACGGATAATATCGTCCGGCACCAGACCGTCCACAGCGGCGATGGCTGCCATGTAGTTCTCCACGTTGTGGACACCGGGGATCTTGATGTCGGATGTCTTCATGACGACCCGCTCCTCCGCCGCACTGCGGCAGACGATGTCCTCGCCCCGCAGGAACACGCCGTCGTTCAGCTCTGTCTGACGGCTGAAGCGGCGGCTGCGGCCTACGGTGCGCCCCGCCTGCTCCGCCGTGATGGCGTTGTCGGCGTTGAACACGGCAATGTCGCCGGCGGTCTGGTGGCGGAAAATGTTCTCCTTGGCCGCTACGTACTCTGCCATGTCCTTGTGCATGTCCAGGTGATTGGGGGCCAGATTGGTCACCACCGCGATATGGGGACTGCGGTCCATGGTCATCAGCTGGAAGCTGGACAGCTCCAGCACCGCATAGTCCTGGGGCCGCATACGGTCGGCATCGCACAGCAGCGGGTGTCCGATATTGCCGCCTACCCACACTGTGTTCCCTGCCGCCTTCAGCAGCTCGGCGATGATGGTGGTGGTCGTCGTCTTACCGTCGGAGCCGGTGACGGCGATGATGGGACACGGGCAGACACGGAAGAACTCCTCCATCTCGCTGGTCAGCATGCTGCCATTGGCCACCGCCGCCGCAAGCTGGGGCACATCAGGCCGCAGGCCCGGGGTGCGGAAGATCACGTCCTCGTGGAGACCCTCCAGATAATCCGGTCCCAGCCGCAGCGTGCATCCCGCCTGCTTCAGCTCGTCAGCCAGCGTGCCCAGCTGCTCCCTCGTCCGCTTGTCACAGGCGGTGACGCAAATGCCGCTGCGCAGCAGCAGCTGCACCAGCGGCGTGTTGCTGACGCCGATGCCCAGCACTGCCACCGTTTTCTGCCGCAGGCTCTCCATATACTCATGCAAGGTCATGTTATATCCCTCCGTCTAACAGTTGCTCAATACAGACATTATACCGCTTTGGGTACAATTGTACAACCAAAAAACGCACCCTGTCGGGTGCGTTTTTTCAGGCATTTTTTCAGATAGTCACCTCAAAGGGCTCGCTCAGCGTTACCGGTCCGCCGATAGACGCCGCAATGACCGCGCCGTCCTGCCGCGTCACGGAGGCGTTGACTGTTCCGGCCGGCTGCCGCAGGGAGACGGAAAATATGCCTTCCCTGCCCTGGCTCATGGCCACTGCGCAGGCCAGCGTACCGCTGCCGCAGCTGCCCTCGAACACCAGTGTTCCCGCCTCCGGTACCTTCACCAGCGGCGTCATACGGTCCCCCTCCACGAAGCACACGCCGTAGGCATCCAGCGCAGGGTCCGCCGCAAAGAGCGGCTCGGCCTGGGCGAAAAACTCACGGCTGGGCGGGACATCCTGCACCACCAGATGGGCGATGCCTCCCAGATGCACCAGCGTACCGGTGGCAGGAGCGTCCACCGGCCTGACAAATTTCGGCAGCGGCATCTCTGCCTCCGCCGTACCGGCGTCCATGTCCACCGTCACGGTGATGGGGTGATCGCAGCCGCTGACGGACAGCTGCATGCTCCGGCAGCCGGAGAGCCCCTGCTGCTTCGCCAGCAGGAATCCGTAGGCACGGGAGGCGTTGCCGCAGAACTCCCCCGCCTCCATCTCCATATGGCCGTTGGGGAAGATGAAGCCTACCTGCTCCGCCTGCAGCTCCCGGATGGCCATGAGCTGTGCGGCCACAGCGGCGCACTCCGCCTTGCCTACGGGCGTCAGGACGAATAGAGTGATGTTTCCAGCGGGATCTGCCCGCACCACGCGCAGCTTTCTCATCTCTGATACCGCCCCAGGAACTGACGGGTCCGTTCCTCACGGGTGTTGACCATGACCTCCTCCGGCGTGCCCTCCTCCACAATGACGCCGCCGGCCATGAAGATAACGCGGTCTGCCACGTCCTTGGCAAAGGACATCTCGTGGGTCACGATGACCATGGTCATATGCTCCTCCGCCAGGTCACGGATGACCTTCAGGATCTCGCCGGTCAGCTCGGGGTCCAGCGCCGAGGTGGGTTCATCAAAAAATAGGATCTCGGGATCCATGGCCAGGGCACGGGCGATGGCTACCCGCTGCTGCTGTCCACCGGAGAGCTCGCAGGGGTAGGCGCCCTCCTTGTCGGAAAGCCCCATCTTTTCCAGCAGCTGCCGCGCCCGCTGCTGCGCCGTCTCCTTGTCGCGGCCCAGCACGCGAATCTGGGGGTCCGTCAGATTTTTCAGCACGGAATAGTGAGGAAAGAGGTTGAAGCTCTGGAACACCAGCCCGAACTTTTCCCGCACCCTTTTCAGTGTCTCCTTGCCGGCGTAGACCGCCCTGCCGTTTTCGCTGCGGGCAGCCTGTATGTCGCCGTAGAACAGCTCGCCGTCATCCATGTCGGTAAGCATCGCAGCGCAGCGCAGCAGCGTGGATTTGCCGCTGCCGGAGGGGCCGATGATGGCCACCACCTCGCCTTTTTCTACGGAGAGACTGATGTCCTTGAGAACGTGCAGCGTGTCGTCGTTGAAGCTCTTCTGCACGTGGTTCATCTGTAACAGTTTCATGCGACCGCCTCCCTTATTTGTAGTAGTCCATACGCTTTTCCACCTTGCCCATGACCAGATCCACAACGGCGTTGAACGCGAAGTAGAACACGCCTGCCACCAGGAACGGCGTAAAGCTGGTCTCGGAGTTGGCGATCTGCTTGCCGATGGTGAACATCTCCTGATAGGAGACAGTGAACGCCATGGAGGTGTCCTTCACCAGCGTCACCACTTCGTTGGTGATGCTGGGCATGATGCGCTTGAACACCTGCGGCAGGATGACATGGATAAAGGTCTGGGCCTTGGTATAACCCAGCACCTCTGCCGCTTCATACTGTCCCACCGGCATAGATTCGATGCCGCCGCGATAGATCTCCGCGAAATAGGCGGCGTAGTTGATGGCAAAGGCGATGACCACAGGGATCAGCTTGTTGCGGGCCACCGGCAAGTCACAGAGGTAGTAGGGGCCGTAGGTCACGGCCAGCAGCTGCAGCATCAGCGGCGTGCCGCGGAGAATGGAGATGAAGAAACGGGTGATGCCGGAGACGATCCTGTTTTTGCTCATGCGCAGCAGCGCAACGATCATGCCCAGCGGCAGGGAGAACAGCAGCGTCAGAAAGAAGATGGCGCAGGTCTTGGAAAGTCCCTCCCCCATCTTGACGATCATGGTCAGTAAGGTCATATGTTATCCTCAATTCATGCACATACGCTCCCGAGGGAGGAATTTCCCTCGGGAGCCGGTATGCTGTTTTCTTTTGTGCGCCGATGCCTCAGGCTCAGCCCAGCAGGGTCAGGTTGTTGGCGATGTCGGGATACTTGGCAGCGATCTCGGCGTAGGTGCCGTTGGCCACCAGCTGAGCCACGGCGTCCTCCACGGTGGCGCACAGCTCCTCGTCACCGGCGCGGAAGGCGATACCGTACTGCTCGGCGCCCAGACCCTCGTCCAGAACGGTGAAGCCCTTGTTGGACTCGGCATAGGAGACAGCCACGGGCTTGTCCACGATGACAGCGTCCACGGCGCCGCCGCCCAGCTCAGTGAAGCACTTCAGGAAGCTGTCGCAGGTAGTCAGGTCAGCGAAGGTCGCCGCCAGGTCGGCCAGATCACCGCCATCGGCCAGCAGCGCCTCGCCGGAGGTGCCCAGCTGCACGGCCACGACCTTACCGGCCAGGTCAGCGGAAGACTTGATGTCGCTGCCCTCCTTGACCATGATGACCTGGGTGTTGTCATAGTAAGGCGCGGAGATCACATAGCCGGCCTCCTTCATGGAGTCCAGGATGGTCATGCCGGACCATACGCAGTCACACTCCTTGGCATCCAGCTGCACCAGCTTCTGGTCCCAGTTCACACCGAAGACCTGCAGATCCCAGCCCAGCAGATCGCAGACAGCCTTGCAGACCTCCACGTCGAAGCCGGTGTACTGGCCGTCCTCGCCCAGATAGCTGAAGGGGGGATACTCCGCGTCGACGCCCATCACGAAGGTCCGTGTGGCAGTGGCGTCACCGTCGGTATTGGTATTGTTGTCGTTTGCGGAATCGTCGTTCTCTGCAGGCTTACCGCAGGCCACCAGGGACAGGGCCATGACCATGGCCAGCATCAGTGCAATCAGCTTTTTCATCGTTTTTTCTCCTTTACTGACCGGAATACCGGTTTTCTCGCCGGCAGACCGGCTTGGTTGTTTACTACGCTATCACTCTACCACTTTATCGAACTAATGTAAATAGTTTTGTATTCTAAAATACGCCGCATATTTCCATCGAAATTGTGCGAAGCGCACAAAGAAGGCCGCAGCGTGAGCCGCTGCGGCCTTGGAATGGTCCTGCGAGCAGACCTATAAGCCGGGTTCTGTTTCGACAGTCATCTATCTGGGCGTACCGTTGCCGGCACGCTCAAGCCACCCCGGGAGCGGCCGGGCCAGCCTATATGCTCCCATACCGGTGTTGCTCCGAATAGAGTTTACAGCGACGGTCACTTTCACGCGCCGTCGGGTGAGCTCTTACCTCGCCTTTCCACCCTTACCTCGTCGGTGCCAGCTCCATAGCTTTCGTCCGGCCGCAAACGGCAGGCCAAAATCACTTCGCTGTACCTTATCTCCCCACAAAAACTGACGTTTTCGCGGAGGTCCCCATTTGGGGATGTGACGCGGCGGTATATCTCTGTTGCACTTTTCCTGAAGTCGCCTTCGGCGGGCGTTACCCGTTATTCTTGCCCTGTGGAGCCCGGACTTTCCTCATGAACAGGCTTTCGCCTTGTTCCCGCGACTGTCCAGTCTGCTCGCACCCGTTATTCTACCCCACGGACATAGGGAAAGTCAATGCACAATTCACCGGACGCGGGGGATCAGCAGCATTTTGTCCGGTGTCTCCCCCTCCTCCAGATGGTTCACCGTCCGCAGCAGTTCCTCATCGGTTCGGTACTGTTTGGCCACATCCCACAGCGTCTCCTCCGGCAGCAGTCGCCGCAGCACCAGGGAGGGTATCTTCTCCTGCTCCTCCCCGTCCAGCAGCTCCACGGCGGCGACGGTGCGCATCTGGTCCGCCTGCATGTCGCCGATGAGGAATTCCGCCACCTGCCGCACATCGCAGCCGCTGCCTGTGAACCGGACGTCCGGTGGCCCCGCCAGTGTGCAGGATACAGACTGCACCGGTCCCTGCACCGGCACCACGATCTCCTCCGTCCGCTCCGTGACGGCGGGGGCATCCGCCTCATCCAGATACAGCAGTCGGGTATGTATCGTGGTGCGCAGAGCCGTCTGACCTCCCTCCTCCGTCACGGCAGCAGGTGTGCAGTCCGTGTCGGTGATAAAGAAGAACGGGCGGCTGCCGCCGAAGTCCAGATGCTGAATGCTCTCCTCCCGCAGGGAGCGGCAGGGCCTCCCCACCGGTACGGCCACCGTCTCCTGATGCAGCTGCACCGGCCGGCGAATGCTGTACAGGTCCTCCACGCAGCTGCACCGCACCGTTCGGTAGGCCCGCAGCAGCAGCCGCAGTTCTGCCGAGATGGAGAACCCGCCGCCGCTGTCAGAGCGCAGGACCCGCACCTCCCCTCCGGTGAGGCACAGGATGCCGGAAAGCTCCCCCTCCTCCGGCAGATCCGCGCCGTCCAGGATCTGGGATATCGGCAGCTCCGTTTCATAGGTGTGCAGCTGCTGATCCTGCCCGCGGTACAGCGCCGACAGGGCCAGCTCTCCCTTCAGCACCAGCTTGCTGCCCACCAGACGGCAGCTGGTGAGCCGCGGGCAGAGCCGGTACAGCAGCAGGTCCTCCGGCGCGGGGGACACCTCCGGCGTCTCCTGCGCCACGGAGAAGCTGCGTTCCGCCGCCGTATCCAGCAGGCTGATGTCGTGATCCCTGCGCCGGACGCGGAGAGCAGGGTCCTCCTCCGTGCCGCTGCAAAACCGGCACTGGGCGCGGGTGTAGCCGGTCAGCGTCACCTCCGGCAGCACGCGGACATACAGCTTCCGCGCCGTCACGGCCTGCGCCTCTGCCAACAACAACCGTCCTGTGGCCCAGAGCAGCTGCGACGACGCCAGCGTCTCGTCCTCCGCCGTACAGGAGAATGGCACCGGCAGCGTCAGGCTGCGCAAGCCGGCGCTCTCCTCCGAGGTATACAACACCGTGACCCGCACGGTGCCGGTGGCGGTGACGCGGCCCTCCAATGCGGTCCGCTCCCGTATCTGCAGCTGCCCGCAGACGCTGACGATCCGCGTCATGTCGGGGCAGTATTCCGCAATGGCCGTCTCCATGGTCTCCTCGTGGGACATCACCAGACGGCCGGTCTGCTCGCAGCAGGTCAGTTCCGTAAAATGTAAGCCTAACTCCATGGTCTCGCCCTCTCATTTCTCCGTTGTACCTCTACCATATGAGCGGGCGGGCACTGTTATTCCCTGATCCCGAAAATGCTGCACAGCAGGCCCCGCAGGAACCGCGGAGACTTCCATACCACGATCTTCATACGCTACCTCCTATTCCGCAAACAGGCGATCCCGCAGGCGATGAGCAGAAACGCCACCAGAAACATCAGACACCCCACAGGAAAGACGGCCGCGATCAGGATGCCCAGTCCCAATGCCAGCGCGCAAATGCCGATGATCCAGCCGCCGCAGTTCCAGCCTCTCATACAAGACCCCCCTCTGGTCCAGTATATGGCCGAAAAAAAAGCGGAGTGCATCGCACTCCGCTTTTTTCATTTTTTCTCCCAGGACTTCAGGTCCTTCAGCTCCTGATAGAGCCGGACGTAGCTGCGGTGGCGGCTGGGGTGGATGTCCCCGTCCTTCACCGCCTGCAGCACGCGGCAACCCTTCTCCTTGATGTGGCTGCATCCCACAAAGCGGCACTGGTCTGCGTAGGGCGCGAACTCGGGGAACGTCTCCGGCAGATGCTCCTTCAGTTCCAGATCCATCTCCTGGGTGTCAAAGGAGGAAAAGCCCGGCGTGTCGATGACCCATGTATCGCCTCCCAGGGAGAACATCTCCACATGGCGAGTGGTATGGCGTCCGCGACCCAGCGCCTTGCTGACCTCCCCCACCGGCAGCGTCAGCTGCGGCGACAGGGCATTGAGGATACTGGACTTGCCCACGCCGGAATTCCCTGTAAAGGCATTTAGCTTGCCAGCGATTGCCGCGCACAGCTCCGGAATACCCTCTCCTGTGGCAGCGCTGACCCGCAGCACTTGAATGGCCGAATGGCGGTAGATGTCGTACAGCTCGTCCGCAGGATCCAGGTCGCACTTGTTCAGGCACAGCAGCACCTGACAGCTTTTCAGGGCGGCGATGGCAGCGATGCGGTCGATGAGGTACGGTTCCGTCACCGGAATGGCAGCGGAGGCGATGATGACCAACTGGTCGATATTGGCGGCAGCCGGGCGGAGGAACACGTTCTTTCGCGGCTCCACCGCCTCCACGAAGCCCTCGCCGCCGCCCAGCTCCCGTACCTCCACCCAGTCGCCTACCAGCGGGCTGAGTCCTTCGCGCCGGAACTTGCCGCGGGCGCGGCACCGGAGCACCTCGCCTCCGGTGTTTACGTAATAGAAGCCACTGAGGGCCTTTTCAATGCGCCCCCGACTCAAAAGACGATCTCCTGCGTGGGTGAAGATACCGCAGAGTTGTCGTTGATGCAGGTGAAGTAAGCCCGCACCAGTGATGTCTGCCCCACCTGACCGGTGAAAGTGTAGGTCACAGTCTGGAGGTTGGCGCTGATGTACTGGCTGTCCACGACGGCGCCGTCCTGCTCAAACTCCACCTTGATCATGCCGCCCATGTCCTCCGGCAGGGCGAACTCCGTCACCTTGGTGCGGGTCACGATGTCCTCCTCGCCGCTGCCGCTGATGGTAAAGACGATCTGGGTGCCGCCATCTACCACCTCGTTTGGGTCGATGTTCTGCTCAGTGACACGGCCCGTCTCCACCAGACTGTACGGGTCGAACTCCGGCTGGCCCACGGTGAGGCCCATGTCCTGAGCATTCTTGATGGCGATGGCAATGTCCTGCCCGATGAACGAGGGCACCGTCACCGTCTTGGGGCCGGTGCTGACGTACACTGTCACCTGCTGACCCTCGGTCAGGTCCTCCCCGGCGGCGGGCTCCGTGGAGATGACCATATCCTTATGGACCGTGTCGGAATTCTGGCTCTGGAAGTCGAATTTCAGGTTCAGATTCAGCTCCTGCAATTGGATGCGTGCCTGCCGGTACTCCTGGCCGGTGACATTCGGCATGGGCACCTTCTCCTCCTCCGCCGCCACGTAGACCTCGATGACGAAGTTGCTCTTGCGGCTGCGTCCGGCATCCGGCGATTGCTGGATGATCTGCCCCGGCTCATAGGTGTCGGAGCGCTGGGTGCCCTTCACCACGATTTCAAAAATATCCTTGACGCCGTCCATCAGCTGGGCCTCCTCCACGGTCTTGCCCAGCACATTGGGAACATCGTAGCTCTTGTTGTTGCCGGCGGGGCCAAAATCGCCCAAAATCAGCTTGAACAGCAGGAACACCAGCACCAGAGCCGCTGCGAAGATACCGCCCATGATGGCGATGGACTTCTTGTCGCGGGGCCGGATGTTGTCCTCCGGCTGGTCGCGCCGCATCTGGTCGGCCCGCTTTTTCACGGCGGTGGCCACCTGCGCGGTGGGAATGGACATGGTGGGCTCGTTGTCCGGCTGCACCGATGCCAGTTCCTTGCGGATGTAGTCCATATCCACGGCGGGGTCCTTGCGGAACTTCTCCAGATCCTCCAGCATGGCATCCGCCGTGGGATAGCGCTTGTCGGGATCGCTGTTCATGGCCTTCATGCAGATCAGCTCCAGCGGCTCAGGGATGCTATGGTCGATGTCCCGCGGCGCCAGCGGCACGGAGCTCAGGTGCTGGATGGCCACGGACACAGCGGAGTCGCCCTCAAAGGGCAGCCGTCCCGTCAGCATCTCATACAGCACCACGCCGGCGGAGTAGATGTCGGAACGTGCATCGATGCGGTCGCCCCGCGCCTGCTCCGGCGAGATGTAATGGACGGAGCCCAGCGCCTCCTGGGTCAGGGTCTGGCTGGCGTTTGCCAGGCATGCGATGCCGAAATCGGCCACCTTCACGCTGCCGTCCCGCAGAACCATGATGTTCTGGGGCTTGATGTCGCGGTGGATGATGCCGCGGCTGTGGGCGTGGCTCAGGCCCCGCATGATCTGGCTGATGAAGTGCAGCGACTCCCGCCAGTCCATGCGGCCCCGCCGCTCCATATACTGCTTCAGGGTAATGCCGTCGATGAGCTCCATGACGATGTACTCCGTCTCACCGCTGGTGGACACATCATACACCGACACGATGTTGGCGTGGGACAGCTGAGCCACGGCCCGTGACTCGTCCCGAAAACGCCGGCGGAAGTCGGCGTTTTCCGCCAGATCGCTCTTGAGTATCTTCACCGCCACCAGTCGGTTCAGCCGATGACATCTGGCCTTATACACATTTGCCATGCCGCCGGACCCGATCAGCTCCAGAATTTCATAGCGATCATCCAGCATACGTCCTATGTATTGATCCATGTTGTCATCTCCTTTACGTGTTCATCAGCAGCACCACCGTGACGTTGTCCGGTGCGCCGCGGCGCAGTGATATTTGCATCAGATGGTCCAGACAGCTCTCGATGTCGCCATCGTGGAGCACCTCAAACAGCATCTCCTGATCCGAGACGGTGTTCACCAGCCCATCGGTGCACAGCAGGATGAAATCCCCTGGATGCCACGCCACGGCGAACGTATCGGCCTGTGCCTGGGTATCGGGACCCAGCGCACGGGTGATGAGATTGCGGTTGGGGTGGCGGCGGGCCTCCTGGGGAGTGATGTCGCCCTTCTCCACCATGCTCTCCACCACAGAGTGGTCACGGGAGATCTGGCGGATGCCCTCTCCGTTGATGTGGTAGGCCCGGCTGTCGCCGATGTTACCCACCATCACCAGATCCTCTTTGGCCAAGGCGCACACCAGTGTGGTGCCCATGTGCTGATAGTCGGCGTTCTGCGCCGCCGCGCGGCGTATGGCGTCGTTGGCCAGGGAGATGGCGTACAGCGTGGCCTGCCGCAGTTGCTCCTCTCCGGCGTTCTCCTGCAGCACAGCCCGCAGTTCCTTTTCAAACTGCTCCACCGCGATGCCGCTTGCAACGCGGCCGCCGTTGGTGCCGCCCATGCCGTCGCAGACCACGGCGGCACTGTAACCGCCCACCGTAAAGGCGGCGTAGGCGTCCTGATTCTCACTGCGGACCAGACCGGTATTCGTGATGCCCCACATTTTCATGTCAGGCGCCCCCTTTCCTTTTCCTCCATGGCCTTTCGCCGCAGCTGGCCGCAGGAGGCATCGATGTCTCCACCCAGACTGCGCCGTACCGTGGCGGTGATGCCGTGGGACTCCAGCCGCTTCTGGAAGGCGGCCACGCGGCGGCTGGGCTTGTACGGGCTCTCCACCACGTCGTTCAGCGGGATGAGATTCACATGGCCAGGCATGCCCCGCAGCTTTTTGGCGATGAGGTCCGCCTGCCAGTCGTTGTCGTTGACGCCGTCGATCATGGCGTACTCAAAGCTGATGCGCCGCCCCGTTTTCTCAAAATAGCGGTGGCAGGCATCAAACAGCAGTTCCACGTCATAGGCGCGGTTCACCGGCATGATGCGGCTGCGCGTCTCGCTGTCCGGCGCGTGCAGCGAGACAGACAGCGTCAGCTGCAGCTGCTGCTCCGCCAGGGCATCGATACCGGGCACCACGCCGCAGGTGGACAGGCTGATATGCCGCATACCGATGTTCATGCCATCGGGATGATTCACCAGCTCCAGAAACCGCAGCACATTGGCCATGTTGTCCAGTGGCTCGCCGATGCCCATCAGCACAATGTTGGACACCGTCCGGCCGGAATCCAGCTGGGTGAACATCACCTGATCCAGCATTTCCGACGGCCGCAGATCCCGCACCTTTCCGGCGATGGTGCTGGCACAGAAGGCGCAGCCCATGCGGCAGCCCACTTGGGACGAGATGCACACCGTGTTGCCATGGTGGTACTGCATCAGCACCGTCTCAATGCAGTTGCCGTCCGACAGCTCCCACAGGTACTTGATGGTGCCGTCCAGCCGAGACTCCTGTTTGCGGGCCACCACAGGCGCGGTGATAAAACAGCGCCCCTTCAGCTTTTCCCGCAGGGACTTGGAGAGGTTGGTCATCTCGTCGAAGGAGGCGGCGCCCCGATGCAGCCACGTAAAGACCTGCTTGGCGCGGAACGCCGGCTCTCCCAGCTCTTTCAGAAATTGGGAGAGCTCCTGCTGGGTCATGGATTTGATATCGGTCATAAAAGCTCCTCGCTTATTTTCTGCGCATCCGGCAGATATAGAAGCCGTCCGTGCCGTACCGCTGCGGCCACAGCGTCAGCTGTCCGCAGCAGCCGCCGATGGGCCGCGGCAGGGTAAACGGTTCCAGTGCAAATTCAGGGTGCGTGTCCAGAAACGCCGTGGTGACGCCCTCATTTTCCTCCGGCAGCACCGTGCAGGTGGAGTAGAGCAGCACGCCGCCCGGCCGCACGTAGGTGGCCGCGTTGTCCAATATGGCGGCCTGAATGGCCGGCAGCTCCGCCAGCTCCTTGGGGTCCTTGTAGCGGATATCCGGCTTTTTGCGGATGATGCCCAGTCCCGAGCAGGGCACATCAGCCACCACCAGGTCTGCGGCGTTTTCCCACGCCGCGTGATGCTCCCGCCCATCGGCCAGCGCCGTCCGGACGGATCGGATGCCCAATCGCGCCGCGCCCTTTTCGATGAGCGCCAGCTTGTGGGGATGGATGTCACAGGAAAGGATATCGCCCTTGTCCCCCATGTCGATGGCCAGTGCAAAGGACTTGCCTCCGGGCGCGGCGCACATGTCCAGCGCACGAGTCTCCGGCTGCGGCGCTGCCGCTGTGGCCACCAATCGGGCCGCGGCGTCCTGCACCGTGAAGTGCCCCTCCGTAAAGGCGGGCAGGCGCTCCAGATCGCCGGTGGCCGACACTTCGAAGCAGCCCTCCAGCCATGGGTGGGCGTTCACCGTCACGCCGGCGGTGCGCAGCTCCTTCTCCAGCTCCTCCGCCGTACATTTCAGCGTATTGGTCTGGATGGTGGTGGGGACGATCTCGTTGTTCATCCGCAGGTAGTCCTCCGTCTCCTCCGCCCCGATCACGTCGATCAGGCGGCGCACCAGCCACTTGGGATGGCTGTACCGCACGGACAGATAGTCCGCTGTGGTGCCCTGGGGCAGCGCGGGCATGTCCATCCAGTTGGTCACAAACTTCCGCAGCACCGCGTTGACCATGCCTGCGGCCTTGGGACGGCCCCAGCGCTTGGTCATCTCCACCGCCTCGTTGACGGCGGCGCGGTGGGGGATCTTATCCATGAACAGGATCTGATACCCTCCGATGCGCAGGATATTCAAAATCACCGGCTCCAGCCGGTTAGGCTTCTGGCTGCACCAGCAGCCGATATAGTAGTCCAGCAGACCGCGGTTTTGGATGACACCGTAGGCAAGACGCGTGCAGAGCGCCGCCTCCCGGCTGTCCAGCTTGTTTTTGGCAATGGTGCGTTTCAGACTGCCGTCCGACCAGGCGTTGGCGCGGCTGACCTGCATCAGCACCTCCAGCGCAGTATCACGGGCGCTGCTTCGCTGCATATCGCTCATACGTCCACCTGTACAGGATGCCCACGCAGATAGTCCGCTGCCGCCATGCGCTTGCCGCCCTCGGCCTGCAATTCCAGAATGCGCAGCAGCCGCCTGTCGCCGCAGGCAATGGCGAGGCCCTGCTTACCGGCCTCAGCGATCTTCCCCGCAGCCAGCGTCGTCTCGCTGCCGATGGCGGTGCGGTAGATCTTCACATTTTTGCCGTCCAGCTCCATGGACGCGCAGGGCCAGGGGATCAGTCCCCGCACCTGATCGTGGAGCTGCCGGGCACTTCTGGTGAAGTCCATGGGCGACAGGCTCCGATCCAGCATGGGGGCGTAGGTGTAGGCATTGTGGTCCTGAGGCATACGGACGGCGGTACCGTTTTTCAGCTGCTCCACTGCTTGGGACAGCGCGTCCGCGCCCAGCTCCGCCAGGCGGGTCGTCAGGGTCTGCGCGTCCTCGTCAGGGTCGATAGCCGTCTCACGGCAGAGGATGATGTCCCCCGCATCCAGCTCCTTGGCCATATACATGATGGTAACGCCCGTGACGCTCTCCCCGTTAAGAATGGCCCAGTTAATGGGTGCCGCGCCCCGATACTTCGGCAGGATGGACGAATGCACGTTGATAGAGCCATAGGGCGGCGTGTTCAGGATGTCCTCCGGCAGGATCTTGCCGTAGGCCGCCACTACGATGAGCTCCGGTGCCAGCTCCTGCACGATGCGCAGAGCTTCGCCGTCCCGCATTTTCACCGGTTGGTACACTGGCAGGCCGACTGTTAAGGCATATTCCTTTACAGGAGAAAACGCCATTTTGTGCCCTCGGTTCTTGGGCTTGTCCGGCTGGGTGAACACACCGCACACGTTGTGCCCGTCCTTCACCAGCCGCTTCAGGGACGCCACGGCGAAGTCGGGCGTGCCCATGAACAGTATCCTCATTCGTTCTCGTCTCCGTTCTCTGCCTCGGCGCGGCGGATGTACTCCTCCAGCTCCTCCTCAGTCAGCAGGTGGTCCGTATGCTCCACGAACAGATGGCCGTCCAGATGCTCGATCTCGTGGCAGAAACAGCGGGCGGTCAGACCCTCGTCCTCCACCTCAAACCAGTTGCCGTCGCGATCCTGAGCGCGGACGCGGACGATCTCCGGCCGCGTGACCTCGCCGTATTTCCCGGGAACACTGAGGCAGCCCTCCAGGCCGGTCTGCTCACCCTCAGTACGGATGATCTCCGGATTCACCAACTCGATGAGCTGATCCTCCTCGTCCAGCACCACGCACACGCGGCGCAGCACGCCTACCTGCGGGGCGGCCAGGCCCACGCCGCCGGAGTCCTCCAGCGTGTCAGCCAGATCATCCAGCAGCACGTGCAGGCGGTCATTGAACTCCGTCACCGGACGGCACACCTTGGTCAGGCAGGGTTCGCCCTGTAAAGCAATTTTCCTTAACGCCATTGTTCCTACCTCGTTTTCTCAGATTTAATCCATCAAGTTGCAGTCGGTATAGATATGCAGGCGGCGGTTTTCGCCGCGCTGCGCGAACTCTCGCATAAATGATGCCAGCAGCTGCCGCAGCTGCCGTTCGTTCCGCCCCAGCACCATGGTGCGGTAGCGGTAGCTGCCGTTGATCTTCACCACCGGCGCCGGCGCGGGACCCAGAATCTGCAGGTCCATATCACGGTACGGCGGCTGCTGCGCCGCCTGACGCAGGCTGTGGGTCAGCAGGTCCAGTGCCCGCCGCACTTCATCCTCCTCCTGCCCCGTCACCGTCACGGTGAACTGGTCGGCAAAAGGCGGGTCCCTCCGCAGCCGCCGCAGCTGGATCTCCGCATCGTAAAAGCGCTGGTAATCCTGCTGCGCCGCCGCCTGTATCACGTCGTTCTGCGGGGTGTAGGTCTGGATGACCGCCCGTCCTACCTTGCTGCCGCGTCCCGCGCGGCCGATGACCTGGGTCAGCAGGTTAAAGGTGCGCTCCGCAGCGCGGTAGTGGTCCACATACAGGGACGTATCGGCCCCCAGCACGCCTACCAGCGTCACATTTTCAAAATCCAGCCCCTTGGCCACCATCTGGGTACCCAGAAGGATGGGCACGCGCTTCTCCTCAAACTCCCGCAGGATGGTCTCGTGACCCACAGACACCGTGTCCGCGTCCATCCGCAGCAGCGGCGTGTCGGGGAACAGGGTGTGCAGCTCCTCCTCCACCCGCTGGGTGCCCACGCCGATGTGCTTGAACCGACCGCCGCACTCGGGACACACCTCCGGCGCCTTCACCGAGTAGCCGCAGTAGTGGCACATCAGCCGTCCGTTGGCGCTGTGATACGTCAGATACACGCTGCACCGCGGGCACTTTGGCACGTAGGTACACTGGGGACACAGCAGCTGACGGCTGCTGCCCCGCCGGTTGAGGAACAGGATGCTCTGCTCCCCCGCCGCCAGATTTTTCTGCAATTCATCGTACAGCGGACGGCTGATGATGCCGTTCCGCCCCTCCAGCAGTTCCTGGCGCAGATCCGCTAAGATCACCGCAGGCAGCGCCTGCCGGTTGTAGCGCTGCCGCAGCAGCGCCTTCTGATAATCGCCCTTTTCCGCCCAGTAGGCCGTCTCCACCGTTGGGGTGGCAGAGCCCAGAAGGAGCCTTGCCCCCTCCTGTAAGCAACGGTACTTGGCGATGTCCCTGGCATGGTAGCAGGGTGCCGTCTCCGATTCGTAGGAGCTTTCCTGCTCCTCGTCCATGACGATGAGCCCGATATTGCCCAGCGGTGCAAACACCGCCGAACGAGTACCCAGCACGATGCGGGCCTCGCCGCGGCGGATACGCTTGAACTGGTCGTAGCGCTCCGTCATCCGCAGTCCGCTGTGCAGCAGCGCTACCTCATCGCCGAAATAGGCGGTGAATCGCGCCATCATCTGAGGCGTCAGCGCGATCTCCGGCACCAGGATCATCACGGACCGCCCCTGCCGCAGCAGCTCCTGCGCCAGCCGGATATAGATCAGCGTTTTGCCGCTGCCGGTAACGCCCTGCAGCAGCGTGACACCGGCTTTTCCGGACTGCACCTGCCGCAGAACGTCCTCGTACACCTGCTGCTGCTCATCATTCAGTGTAATGGGTATTGCCTTTACAGTATACTGTTTTTCCGTAATTCGGTAGGTCTCCTGTTCCCGCAGGCACACTGTTCCCGTCTGGGCCAGTACCTCCACGGTCTTGCGGGCCGCGCCGGTGAAATAGCAAAGGTCATGCAGCCCCGTCTCGCCGTTCCGGGCCAGAAAGGCCACCACTTCCCGCTGGCGGCGGGCAGTCTTGCCCACCATCTCCAGTGCCTGGTCTGCCGGCACCGCCAGCTTCACGAACAGATCCACCTTGTCCCGCACCTTACGGCGGGATTCTGTCTCGCGCCGCAGCTTCCCCGCCTTTTCCATGCGGCGCAGCAGCGGCGCGACATCATCGCCAAGGGCCTGCTTCAGCGCGTCCGTCTCCATGGGCCCGTCCTCCAGCAGGCGGCACACAGCCGCCTCCTTTTCCGGAAGGCCCTCCGGCAGCACGCCGTCCGCCATGCGCCACAGCTCCCGATAACGGTACCACACTGCTGCGGGCAGGATGGTGTGCAGCGCATCGTAAAACGTACAGAAATACCGCTGCCGCATCCACAGCGCCAGCCGTATCTCCTTGTCCGACACCACCGGCTCCTCGTCCAGCAGCGACCGCACCGTTTTCAGCGGCTTGTCCGGCACGCCGACGCCCAGCGACAGGATCAGCGCCTCGCTGGACCGGTTGCCCCGTCCAAAGGGGACCAGCACACGGCAGCCCACCTGCGCCGCCATGTCCTGAGGCAACAGATAGTCGTACACCTTGTCGATGGCGTAGGGTGCCGCCTGCACGGCCACCTTGGCGATCACGGCCATGTCAGATATTGTCTTCCTCGATGATGGGGTTAGCCACGAACTTGCCCTCGGCCACCTCGTTGATCGCCTCGGTCACGGGCTTCTCCTCCAGATGCTCACCGTTGGCCTCGGCCTCGGCGGCGATCTGGCGGGCACGGCGCGCCACCACGTTCACCATCATATAGCGGTTGGGGATATACTCGGTCAGTTTGTTCATAGCGGGATACAGCATCATAGCGATCACATTTCCTTTCCGTTTAAGATCAATTCCATACGCTCGGCGGGCTTGCAGTGCTCTGCGCACAGAATAGCGCGCAGTTCCTCCACGGCCTGCTCCACCGTGTCGTTGATGACAAAATAATCGTAGTCGCTGGCGTTCTGCAGCTCTACCTGGGCCCGAAGCAGGCGCTTCTGCACCTTCTCCGGCGTGTCCGTACCGCGGGCGGTGAGACGCCGCTCCAATTCCTCCCAGCTGGGAGGTGCAATAAAGATGCGCACCGTCTCCGGCCGCTTGGCACAGACCTGGGCCGCACCCTGGACCTCGATGTCCAGGATCACATCCTTCCCCTGCTCCATGGCCTCATCCACGTACTTCTTGGGCGTGCCGTAGAAGTTGCCCACATACTCGGCATATTCCAAAAACGCATCTTCCTCGATCATGCTGCGAAACCGGTCCGCATGGATGAAGTGGTAATCTACGCCGTCCCGCTCCCCCTCACGGGGTGCGCGGGTGGTGGCGGATACGGAAAAATACAGGTCGTTCCGCCCCTCGAACAGCGCGTGGAGCACCGTGCTCTTTCCAACGCCGGAGGGACCTGAGATGATGAATGTCTTGCCCTTCCTGTTCAAATCTTATTCCTCCTCTGTCAGATCTTTCACCGTCAGACCCAGACGGGGCGCCATTTTCTCCGTGCTCAGCGCCGAGAGCACCACATGGTCACTGTCCATGATGAACACCGACGCCGTTTTCCGTCCGAAGGTGGCGTCAATGAGCATGCCGCGGTCCCGCGCCTCCTGCACCAGTCGTTTCACCGGTGCGGAGTCGGGGCTGACCACAGCGATGAGCCGCTCCACGGAGATAAGGCTGCCGAAGCCGATATTCACAAGCTGCATGGCCACCTCACTCAATGTTCTGGATCTGCTCGCGGATCTTCTCCACCTCGGCCTTCATGTTCACCACATCCTGCGCAATGGTCAGGTCGTTGCACTTGGAGCCGATGGTGTTGCACTCGCGGTTGATCTCCTGCACCAGGAAGTCCAGCTTCCGGCCCACGGGAACATCGCCGGCCAGCATGGTCCGCAGCTGGGCCATGTGGCTGTGCAGGCGCACTGTCTCCTCGTCCACTGCCACCTTGTCGGCGAAAATGGCCGCCTCGGTGAGGATGCGGGACTCGTCGATGGTAGCGGATTGCAGTACCTCCATCATCTTGGTCTCCAGCCGCTGGCGGTAGGCCGCCACCGTCTCCGGTGACCGCTGCTCCACCTTGTCCACCGTCTCCTCGATGACAGCGGCGCGGCCGCCCACGTCCTCCGCCAGCTTGGCGCCTTCCACGGCCCGCATCTCGTTGTAGGCCGCCAGCGCGTCCTCCAGCACGGCGCAGATATCGGCGGCGATAGCGTCCACATCCTCCTCCGCCTTGGTGACGGTCAGCACGTCGGGGAACTTGGCCAGCATGTCCGGTGTGACGCGGCCCTCCAGCCCGAAAGTGTCCTTCAGCCGCATCAGCGCATCGTAATACCCGCGGGCCAGCGCCTCGTTGACGGTCACCACTGTCTCGTCGGCCCCTGTGGCGTCGATGGTGATGAACACATCCACCTTACCGCGGGACACTGCCTTCTGCACGCGGCTCTTGATGGCGTCCTCCGCGAAAATGTAGGCGCGGGGCATCTTCACCGTACAGTCCAGGTAGCGGTTGTTGACGGACCGCACCTCCACCGTGATGTCCCGACCGCTGCGCATCTGCCGCGCGCGGCCGTAGCCGGTCATACTCTTGACCACTCGATCATCTCCTTCATTAGTATAGGAAAAGAGGTCGCCCTCTCGTTGTCAGCAAAAGCAAACGGGCACGCCCAGCGCATTGCAGCACAGACTGATGCCGCACAGGCGCAGGCAGTCGTTATTGTCGCAGCTGCCGGTGGTGACGGAGCCGTAGCCGTTGGGACGGTAGGCGTTCTGCCGCCCCTCCGCCATATCCAGCGCCCGTTGGTACTCCGCGTTGTCCGGTGCCATCTGTACCGCCGTCTGGTAGTACCGCCGTGCCTCGTCCAGCCATCCCCGCCGTGTGCAGATCGCGCCCTTGAGGTAGTTCCACTCTGCATCGTGGTCGGTCTGGGCGTTCAGCAGCTCCTCCGCCAGGTTCAGGTTTCCCTGGGTGATGGCGGCGCGGACACGCTGGAGCCGCGAAGCGCCGGTGCCGTAGCCCGCGTTTCCGTAGCCTGCACCGCCGTAGCTCCCACCGTAGCCGCCGTAGCTGCCGCCCGTGTAGCCGCCGCCCTGCCGCGCGGCCTTGCGCTGGCTCTGGACCTCCTCATAGGCCTCGTTGATCTCTTTCATGCGCTCCTGTGCCAGATCGGCCAGCGGGTTGTCGTGATAGTTGTCGGGATGGTATTTCCGCGCCAGATCACGATAGGCTTTTTTCACTTCATCGTCCGTGGCGGTGCTGGGAACACCCAGCACCTGATAGGGATCACGCATCGTTGGTGTCCGCCTTTCGTATAGCTTGTCTCTCTCGTCTCCGTCTATGGAACGTACCGTTCAGCACGGCCGCCCCCACGATATACAGTCCCTCGTAGACCGCGGCGCGGAGCACCGGCGCATACACGCCAAAGTCCGCCAGCTCGAAGGCCGCCGCCATGGCCCGCACGGAGCCGTCCAGCGTACCGGCCAGCTGCTGCCGATCCTCCTCCGACAGCGCCCCGTCCTGCACCCGGAATCGCAGGACCAGTGGGTTATAGCTGCCGGTTTTCAGATCCTCCTTCAGATCGTCCGCTGCGTCCACCAGATACACCCAGCGGCCCAGATGGTACAGCAGCTGCTCCGCCACCCGCCGTTTCACCGGATCCGCGATGCCCTGTGCCGCACCGGCCAGCAGCACCGCGAAGGCGTCTGCGGGGCGGTCCAGTGATGGACACCGCTCCGCCTCCAGCTCCGCCAGCGCCGTCAGGCGCTTCTGCGTCCCGGCGTCAAAGTCCGGCTGCCGCCGCCGCGCCTTCCGATAGGCCCGCCCCAGCAGCAGTGCCGCCGCTCGATACTTCAGCCCCTGAAAAAGGCCATGATCGGCGATGCCGTCCTGTATCTGCCACCAGGTCAGGATCACGCTCATGTCGGCGGCGGTATCCATGGCCGCGTCGCCGCAGGCACACCGCCGTTTCCGGAACGGATGGACTGCGCACCGCTTTTCGCACGTCCCGCCGCCCTCCGACAGCACCATGGCCAGGAACGTCAGGTCGTAGTTCAGGATCATCCGCCCCGCCGGGCCGTAAGACGCTCCCAGCGCGTGGCACAGTCCGCAGTAGGCGGCGCGGAACGTCTCCCGTTCCTCCTCCGTCAGACGCCGGTCCGATGGCCGCACATAACCGAACATCCGTCAGAACAGCCGCAGGATGGTATAGGTCAGGCTACCGTCCTTCTTGGTCTGCCTGTCGTAGAACACGCTGGGCAGGAAAAACACTGCCGCCGCGATGACCGCCGCCGCGTAGCGCCAGCCCTCGCTCATCAGCCCCTCCGTCAGGAAGTACCCCAGCAGAAAGCCCACCACCGGCAGCAGGTACACCAACGCCACCACGCCCAGCAGCTTTTTCGTGCTGCTCTCCACCACCACCTTGTCGCCCTTCTGGGCGCCCACGTCGTTTCTGGCGCGGGCGTGGATGGCCGCGCCGGTCATGCCGCAGCCGGCACATTCCTCGCAGTCATGTCCGCAGGCGGACTTTCTTGGCACGGAGATCTCCGCGTACCCGCCGGCCAGCACCTTTTCCACCGTTGCGATCTGAGTCATCTCATGTCACCTCTCGGGATAATTCGTTTTAATTCTCGTTTCCGGACCCGTTGTTCCCGTGGGACGTCAGGCCGCCGTCAGGCTCCGGTTCAGGCTCTGGCTGCGTGTCGGTGACATACACCGTCACCTCGTAGCTGCCCTTCACCGCCACATCGCGGTAGCCGCTGACCGTCACCGTCACCGGCACACGGCAGCTGCCCGTCTCCGTCACGCTGCTCAGGTCAACGGTGGCCGTTATGGCATCCGCCTTCAGCTCCGCCAGCTCCTCGCTGAGGCCCCACAGCCGCACATCCAGCGTGTCCTGCACCTCGGCGTACAGCCCGCTGGGCACGTTGGTATAGCTGAACGTGTCCACCGTGACGGTCTTTTCCTCGATACCCTCCATGGTGATCTCCACGGTGGCCACCTCGTTGCTGTTGGCCAGCCATGTGCCGTCCGGTGCCGTCACCACATAGCTGTTCTGCTGCCAGATGTCCAGATCCTCGATATACAGCGTGGCCAGCACGATCTCATCGATGTTCTCCAGCACATCTGCTTCGCCGATGAGCCGCACACTGCTGGGCGTAATGGTGGTCTTGATGCTCTGTCCGGCCGAGCCCGGCACGCCGGACAGCTCCACCGCCAGCGAGACCTCCTTGGTGGTCAGCACCGGCACCTTGGCCTGGATCAGGCTGGCATTGGTGCGGATATTGCTGTTGTCCACAGGGTTGTCGTCGTTGTCGTACAGCTGTACGCTCTCCGTCTGGATGACTGAGCGGGTGGCGTCGCTGATGTCCACCGTCAGCTTGGCGTAGGCCACGTTCAGCAGGTCATCTCGCTGTCCCCGCAGCACCAGTGTGGTGGGGTCCAGCACCGTCTCGCCGGTGAAGTAGCCGTCCGCCACCGTACCGGTAACGACGCAGTTCACCGGCACCTCCTTGGTATACAGCTCACCCACCGTCACCGTTACCTTGTACTTGCTGGCCCAGTCCACCGACAGGGCCGAGGACTGCACTCCATCGGGGTATACCACGTCCCATCGCAGGGTGTGTACACCCACGGAGTCGATGCTGGACGTGCTGGCCACCAGGCGCACATTGTCCTTGTTGATCTTCACCAGCTCCCGCTTGGTGCCCTTGATGGTCAGATCCACTGTGGTGTCGTAGCCCGACAGCAGCATCAGGTTCTTGTCCGCCAGCGTGGTGGACTCGCCGGAAAATTCCACGGGGATGTCCCGAATGGTCTTGGTTCGCTCCGGTGCCTTCTCCACGTCCACATAGACCCAGATGGCAACGGCCACCAGAATGGAGGCGATGACCTGAAGCACCTTGTTCCGGCTGACGCCGGACTTCTCATTCTTCTGCTCCATTGTCGCCCTCCTTCCTCCGCAGGCCCAGCAGATCTGCCAGACTGCGGCGCGGCTTGTCCTCCAGCTCCTCCGGCTGCGGCATCAGCTCGTTGCGCAGCAGCTTGGACAGTGTCTCCGGCATCAGGTGCCGCTTCAGCATACCGCCTATCGCCACGGAGATGGAGCCTGTCTCCTCGGAGACGATGACCACCACGGCGTCGGAATTCTCGCTCATGCCGATGCCGGCGCGGTGACGCATGCCCAGGTCACGGCTGAGGTTCACGTTCTTGGACAGGGGCAGCATACAGCCCGCCCCCAAAATGCGCCCGTGGCGGATAATGACCGCACCGTCGTGCATGGGTGCCTTAACGAAAAAGATGTTTTTCAGCAGCTCCGAGGACACGGCGGCGTCCAGCGTAGTGCCGCTGCGCACCATGTCGTCCAGCAGGATATGCCGCTCAAACACGATGAGCACGCCGGTCTTGCTCTGGGACATCTCTTTGCAGGCGATAACCGTCTGGTCGATGGCCTTCTCCACCTCGGACTGCTGCTGCGCCGGCGTGAATGCCCTCAGCAGCCGGATGTTCTTGCTGCCCAGCTTCTCCAAAATCTGACGGATCTCCGGCTGGAACAGGATGATGAGGGCCAGGATGCCCACCTGCACCATGTTGCCCAGAATATAGGCGATGCCGTTGAGGTGGAAGATCTCCGCCAGCCACAGGGCCAGCAGGAACATCACCACGCCCTTGAGGATATTCTCCGCGCGGGTACTCTTTACCAGGTCCAGCAGCTTATAGACCAGAAACGCGATGATGGCCACGTCCAGAATATCCGTGAGGCGCACGAGCATTAAGTAATTCCCAATTTTTTCTAAAAACGCCAGCATTGTTTCCATACTGTCAACCCTTCCGTATCGGACAGAACTCCGCATAGAAATAGATACTACCATTATATAAAAAATATTGGGAAAATGCAACAAAAAATTCTGAGTCAAGTCTTGCAGTTTAACGAACTGCCGCCCGCACCATGGCTGTGAAGCGGTCCACCTCCTGGGGCGTGTTGAAAACCGACATACTTACTCGAACGGTGCCGGTCTGCAGCGTCCCCGCCGTGCGGTGTGCCAGCGGCGCGCAGTGCAGCCCCGCCCGCACCGCCGCGCCCTGCGCTGCCAGACGCTCCCCCAGCTCCTCGCAGTCGCGGCCCGCCGCGCGGAAGCTCAGCACTCCCGTCTGGTGGTCGAACCCCTTCTTGCAGAACAGCTCCACGCCATCGATGCCGCGCAGCTGCTCCTCCGCGCGCATGGCAAGCCGCCGCTCGTGGCCCGCGATGCGGTCGATCCCCTTCTCCGCCACGAACCGCAGGCCCTCCAGCAGTCCCGCAATGCCCGGCATGTTGTGGGTCCCTGCCTCCAGCCGGTCCGGCAGCTCCTGCGGCATGTGCTGCAAAAGGGACTGGGAGCCGGTGCCTCCCTCCAGCAGCGGCTGAGCCTCGTGGCCGCACAGCAGCAGCCCCGTCCCCTGTGGGCCGTACAGCCCCTTGTGCCCCGGCATGGCAATGAACGCCGCGCCCAGTTCCCGCATGGACACCGGCAGCATCCCCGCCGACTGGGAAGCGTCCAGCACGAAGGGCACGCCCCTCCGGCGGCACAGCGCCGCGATGCCCTCCACCGGCAGGCGATAGCCGAACACGTTGGACACATGGGTGCAGATCACCGCGTCCGCTCCGGCATCCAGCGCCTGCTCAAACTCCGCCAGCATGGACTCCGGTCGGAACAGCGGCGCGTCGATGACGGTCAGCTCAACATTGGGGATGCCGTGGAGAGGCCGCGTCACCGCGTTGTGCTCGTAGCCGGAGATGACCACGCGGCATCCGGGCTTCACCAACGTTTTGATGGCGATGTTCAGCCCATGGGTGGCGCTGGATGTGAACACCACGCATGCAGGGTCCTCCACATCGAACAGCGCTGCCGCCAGACTGCGGCACCGGAAATCCGTCTCCTCCGCCAACCGCGTGGCGGGATAGCTGCCCCGCCCGGGCGAGCTCATGGCCGCTGCGGCGCGGTACATGGCGCGGCGCACCCGTTCCGGCTTCTGTAATGTCGTGGCTCCGGCGTCAAAATAGATCATAGCTCCACCTCGCTGTATCCGCTGCCATCGCGGACGTAGATCCGCAGCGGCGCAAGCCCTATGCCGCGCAGCAGGGCGGCAGCCTCCTCCGCCCGCTGCCCCTGCATCCGCAGGACGTAGCCGCAGCCGCTGCCGGTAAGTCCCACCGGTGAGCGGCCCATGGCGGCGCGGATGCCGTGCTGCGACAGCGCCTGCATCATGCGCTGCGCCTGTGTGACGGAGCGGGCGGTCATCAGATATTCTTCCATATCGCACCTCCTCACACGCCATTTTATGAGGTGTCAAACGCCGATGTGAAAGGCGGGACCGGCCTTTTCGGTCGGTCCCGCCAATTTCTTCATCATGTATCACATTTTCCCCAATAATGCCACCGCGTGGCAGGCCATGCCCTCCCCCGCGCCGGTGAAGCCAAGATGCTCCTCGGTGGTGGCCTTAACGGACACCTGCGCCGCATCGATGCCCATAGCGTTTGCCATCCGCCGCCGCATCTCCGGAATGTAGGGAGCCAGCTTCGGGGCCTGGGCCAGCACCGTGGCGTCCACGTTGCCGACCTCCCAGCCGGTCTCCGCCAGCCGCGCCGCCACCTGTTCCAGAAGGTGCAGGCTGTCCGCATCCCGCCAGCGCTCATCACTGTCGGGGAACATGCCGCCGATGTCACCCAGCGCCGCCGCGCCCAGCAGCGCGTCCATCACCGCGTGAGCCAGTACATCCGCATCGGAGTGGCCCAGCAGCCCCCGCTCGTAGGGAATGGTGACACCGCCCAAAATCAGGGGACGGCCCTCCACCAGACGGTGTACGTCGTAGCCGTGCCCGATGCGCAGATCTATCATGCCTGCACCTCCCGCCGACGCAGGAACAGCTCCGCCACAGACAGGTCCTCCGGCGTGGTGATCTTGATATTTTCCCGCCATCCAGGTGTCAAGTAAACCTCCTTGCCAAGCCGCTCCACAGCGGAGCAATCGTCTGTCAGCGGTGCCTCGGCGGCGATGGCGGACTGGAGCGCGGCCTTCAGCAGGTTCGCCTGGAACACCTGGGGCGTCTGCACAGCGAATAAGGTGCTGCGGTCCGGCGTGGACAGCACCAGCCCCGACAGATCCGCCACCTTCACCGTGTCCGTCACCGGCACGGCCGGCGCCACAGCGTAGGTCCGCTGGCCCAGGCGGATCAGATCATCCACCTGCTCCGGCAGTACCAACGGGCGGGCCCCGTCGTGGACTGCCAGATACTCCACGTCCTCGTTGGCCTCCAGCGCCGCCAGCAGTACGGACTCAGCCCGGCTTGCGCCGCCCTCCACCACGCGGACGGGCTTGCGGATGCCGGCGCTGCTGACCAGCGCCGCCACTTCCTCCAGCTTTTCCGGCTGGGCAGCCACCACGATCTCGTCCACCAGCACAGCCTGATCCAACACGGTCAGCGTCCGCGCCAGCACCGGCACACCGCACAGCGGTGCGAACATCTTATCCTCGCCGCCCATGCGGGAGGACTTCCCTGCTGCCGGTACAATGGCCGTGCAGAAGGGGTGTACCTTCTTCTTCAGGCCCTTCTTCCATTTTTCAAACAGGCTCCCCATCGTTTTTCGCTCCTATCGCTGGATTTTGCTATTAGTATACCGCACTTTTCCACGGTTTACAAGGCGCAAAGAAGAGGGCCGCAGGCCCTCTTCTTTGCTGTTTCGTGTTACCGTTTGTTGTGGCGATACCAGATGTGCTGCTTCTCCGCCTCGCGGATCAACTCGTCGCGGAAGTCGGGGTGGGCGATGGAGATCAGCTTCTCCGCCCGTTCCCAGACGCTGAGGCCCTTCAGGCAGACGCATCCGTACTCCGTCACCACGTACATGGTGTTGACGCGGGTGTCCGTCACCACGGAGCCGGTCTGGAGCGTGGGGCGGATGCGGGACGCTACTGTGCCGTCCTTATTCTGATGGGTGGAAGACAGGCAGATGAAGCTTTTGCCGCCATGGGACAGATACGCACCCAGCACGAAGTCCTGCTGGCCGCCGGAGCCGCTGATCTGGCGGGTACCCGCCGTCTCGCCGTTGACCTGACCGTACAGGTCCACATCCACCGCATTGTTGATGGAGACAAAGTTGTCGATAGCCGCGATGGTGCGCACATCGTTGGTATAGCTGATAGGCGCGGCCATGCAGGCGGGGTTGTCGTCCAGATAGTCGTAGAGCTTCTGGGTACCGGCTGCGAAAGCGTAGACCTGACGGCCGCGGTCGATATTCTTACGGGCGCAGGTGACCTTTCCCGCCATAGCCAGATCCACGTAGGCGTCCACGTACATCTCCGTATGTACGCCCAGATCCTTCAGATCGGATTGGCACAGCATAGCTCCCACGGTGTTGGGCATGCCGCCGATGCCCAGCTGGAGGCAGGCTCCGTCGGGGATCTGCTCTACGATCAGGCGAGCCACCGCTTTATCCACATCATCGGCCTCTCCGGAAGGCTGAATGCCCATGGGGTCGTTGCGGCCTTCCACCACCATGTCCACCTCGCTGATGTGGATGGTGTTGTCAAAACCGCCCAGACAGCGGGGCATGTTCTCGTTGACCTCCACGATGACCACCTTGGCCTTCTCGCAGACGGCACGCACATGGGATGCGGACAGGCCGAAGTTGAAGTAGCCGTGGCTGTCCATGGGCGTGACCTGGAACATGGCCACGTCCGGCGGCGTGATGTGGTCGTAGTAGTAGCGGGGCAGCTCAGAATAGCGCATGGGCTCATAGAACCCGGCGCCGCTGGCGATGTAATGGCGCTCCACCCCGCTCATGTGGTGGGAATTGAAAATAATGTGGCGTGCGGGGTCCTCGATATCGAAGATAGCAGGCTTCCACAGGCTGATTCCTCCGCGGACCTTCACATCCTCCAGTTCCGGTGCGCGGCGGGCCAGTGCCTCGTCCAGCACGCGGGGCTGAATGGCGCAGAAGCCGTAATCCACCCAATCGCCGGACTTGATAATCTTCACCGCCTCATCCGCGGTGGTCAGCTTCTGGCGGTACAGTTCCAGATAATCAGCAAAAGACATAGCAGTTCCTCCTCTTTCTTTTCGTTCTCCTAATCGTTAATTTTACCACAAGCCTGGGAGAAGTACATTGGCGGATGTGCCAATTATCAGTCCTTCTGATTGTGCAAAATTTAACATACCGTGATTCGGGCACGAGCTTGTATGTATACGGGTGTAAACAGGTACACTTTCGTACAAAAAAAGCAGCGGTACACTCGTACCGCTGCTTTTTAACAGACGTTTTTACTCGTCGTCACCCTCGTCAGCGGCGGGGGTCAGCAGAGCGCGGATAGACAGAGAGATCTTCTGCTTCTCCTCGTCGATAGCCGTGATCTTGGCGTCCACGATGTCGCCCTCAGCCAGCACGTCGCCGGGCTTCTCGATGCGGCGATCCGCGATCTGGGAGATGTGGATCAAACCGTCCACGCCGGGAACTACCTCGGCAAAGGCGCCGAAGGTCATCAGCTTGACGATGCGGACCTTGGCCACATCGCCGACCTTATAGGTGGACATGAACTTGTCCCACGGGTTGCAGGAACGATCCTTCACGCCCAGAGAGATCTTGCGCTTCTCGGGATCGAAGGAGATGACATATACATCCAGGGTGTCGCCCACGGAAACCACCTCGGCGGGGTTCTTGATGCGGGACCAGGACAGCTCGGAGATATGTACCATACCATCCACGCCGCCGATATCCACGAACACACCATAGGAGGTCATAGACTTGACAGTGCCGGTGTAGTGCTTGCCCACCTCGATGTTCTCCCAAATCTCGGCCTGGGCAGCCTGACGGGCCTCGTAGGTCACGGCCTTGATGGAGCCCACCACGCGGCGGCGGGCACGGTTGACCTCGGTGATGCGCAGGGAGACGGTCTGGCCGATCAGAGCGCTGAGCTCAGCGCCGCGGGGCAGGCCGGACTGGGAAGCGGGCACGAACACGCGCACGCCCTTGACGTTGACCACGATGCCGCCCTTGTTCTCCTCGGTGACCTTGCCCTCCAGGGTAGTCTTCTCCTCACGGGCCTTCTCGATATCCTCCCAGACCTTGACAGCGTCCAGACGCTTCTTGGACAGCATGGCATAGCCCTCCACGTCGTTGACGCGGATGATATAGGTCTCGATCTCGTCGCCGACCTTCACCACATCCTCAGGCTTCACGCTGGGATCGGCGGACAGCTCGTCGATGTTGATATAACCTGCCTGCTTGCAGCCCAGGTCAACCTGCACCTCGGTGGGACCGATGGCAGTCACGATACCGGTTACCTTCTCTCCTGTATTCAAAGTCTTAAAAGATTTTTCCAGCATTTCCTCGAAGCTCTCTTCGGTAGCTTCCACGTTCTTGATCTCGTCGCTCATTCTTGTATATACCTCCTTAATGATGCCCGCAGGCGTGGACGCGCCGGCTGTAAGCCCCGCCACAGAACATCCGTTAAGAAAGTCACCCTTGAGTTCTTCCGCCCGCTCGATCTGACAGACCACGGGGCACCTCTCGCTGCAAATCTCCGTTAAATGTTTGGTGTTGGCACTCTTACGATCTCCGACCACGACCATCACGTCCACCTTAGCGGCAATGTCTGCCGCTTCCGATTGACGCTTATGCGTAGCATCACATATTGTATCAAAGATTTCTACGTTTGTACACTGTTTTTTTAAAATTTTTACGCAGTTTTCCCAGAGAACCCGAATGCAGGTGGTCTGGGCCGCTGCCATCAGGGGCCGCTCACGCCGCTCCGGCCGCTGCGACAGCCAGTTTTCCAGGGCCTCCGGCCCGTCTAAAATGACGGAATTCTCCGCCCAGCTGGCCGCGCCGATCACCTCCGGATGGTGCTGCTCGCCGATGATGAGGGGCGTGCGGCCCTGCTCCTCCGCCTGCGCCACCAGGCGCTGGATGCGCCGGACATTGGGACATGTGGCGTCCACGATAGACGCGCCGGCGGCCTCCAGCTGCTGGTAAACCTGCTTTTTCTCGCCGTGGGAACGGATGATCACCGTATCCCCCGCCTGCACCTGCGCGGGGTCGTCCACCTGCCGCGCACCCAATGCGGCCAGCCCCTGCACCACGTGGGCGTTGTGGATGATGCTGCCCAGCATGACGCAGCCGCCCTTGTCCCGGGCCGTCTGCTCCGCCAGCTTCACGGCGCGCTCCACGCCGTAGCAGAAGCCGGCGGATTTCGCCAGTATCACACGCATGTCACACCACCCAGCGCGTAGGCACGACGCATGACCTCGTCGGTGTTGGCCTGATACTCCTCCGCCGTGCCCTTGCGCCCGGTGTAGACCGGCTCAAAGGGTTCGCCGAAGGTGATGACCGTCTTGCGGAACAGCCGTTTTTTCGTGCCGATGAACACCGGTACCATCTTCACGCCGGAGCGGATGGCCATCATACCCGCGCCGCTCTTGGGCGTCACCTGTCCAGGCTGTTTTACCCGCGTGCCCTCCGGAAAGATCAGCAGGTTCCAGCCGTCACGCAGGCTGGTGATGGCAGTCTTCACCGCGTTGATGTCGCTGTTGCCGCGATCCACGGGGAACACGCCGATGTTCCGCAGGAACCACCCCACTACGGGGATGGAAAACAGCTGCTTTTTCGCCATAATGCGCACGTTGAAGTTTTGGGGCATGGCCAGCACCAGCAGGATGGGGTCCCAGGCACTGGAGTGATTGGCGCACAGAATGGCGGCCTCGTCCCCCAGGTTCTCCGTGCCCCGCAGCTCCACCGGCAGGAAAAACATCACCAGCGGGCGCAGGATGCTCCAGGCCCGGGCATAGAACTTGTTTCTCAATTGGATACACTCCCCCGTATCACGTCCAGCAGCAGCTCGCGGCTGGCGTCAAAATCCATATCGCTGGTGTCGATCATGATGGCATCGTCCGCCGCACGCAGCGGCGCGGCGGCGCGGTGGGTGTCGTTGTAGTCCCGCTCCTCCATCTCGCGCAGCACCTCCTCATAGGGCTTGGGGGTGCCCCGCTGCTCCAGCTCCAGTGCGCGGCGCCCGGCCCGCACCTTCACATCGGCGTAGAGGAAAATTTTTACGTCCGCATCGGGCAGCACCACCGTACCGATGTCGCGGCCATCCATAATGACGCTGTGCTCTCGCGCCAGCGAGCGCTGCATCTCCATCAGGAAATCCCGCACGCCCTGGATGGCGGAGACGGCGGAGGCATACATAGAGATCTCCGGCAGGCGGATGTCCGCCGTCACGTCCTCCCCGTTCAGCAGCATACGCTGCACGCCGTCGGCGTCGTGATCCATGCCGATGTGTACCTCCGGCAGCAGCGCCAGCACCGCCGGTGCGTCCTTGGGGTCCACGCCGCAGCGCTGCACGTACAGCCCGATGGTACGGTAGATGGCGCCGGTGTCCACATACAGGATGCCCAGACGCTCCGCCACCGCCTTGGCCAGTGTGCTCTTCCCTGCGCCGGAGGGCCCGTCAATGGCCACGGCGTATTGTTTTTTATTCATCATTCCATCCTCATCTCTCTGCGGCGAAAAGTCCCGCCAGATATCCGGTCGCCCACGCGATCTGAAGGTTGAAGCCGCCTGTGTAGGCGTCCACGTCCAGCACCTCGCCGGCAAAATACAGCCCGTCCGTCAGCTTGGAGGCCATGGTATTGGGCACCACTTCGCCCACCTTGACGCCGCCGGCGGTAACGATGGCCTCCGCCACGGGGCGGGGACCGGTAAGCGGTACCGCGAAATGCTTCAGCTCCTGCACCAGCACGCGGCGCTGTTCCCTGGTGAGGCTGTTGGCCTTTTCGCCCTCCGGCAGAGCCAGACGGCGCAGCAGCACCGGTACCATGCTGCGATGCACCAGCCCTGCCAGAATATTGCCCATATCGCGGTTGGGATTCTCCCCGATGTCCCGCAGGATACGGGTGTCCAGCTTCTGCTCATCCAGTGCCGGCTTCAGGTCGATGACCAGCCGGTACTGCTCCTTGTCCCAGCGGCGCAGGTGGGCGCTGGCGGACAGCATCAGCGGGCCTGACACGCCGAAATGGGTAAACAGCATCTCACCGAACTCCCGAAATACCGGCTTATTCCTGCCGTTGAGCACCGTAGCCTCCACATTCCGCAGGCTCAGGCCCTGCATGGCGGCGCAGTCGGGATCGCCGCTCTCCAGCGGCACCAGCGAGCCCCTGGGCGGCACAATGGTATGCCCCAGCGCCGCCGCCATGGCGTAGCCGTCGCCGGTAGAGCCGGTGGCGGGATAGGACACGCCGCCGGTGGCCAGCACCACGGCGGATGCCGGATAGTGCTGCTTCTCGCCCTGCACGCCGGTGACATGGCCGTCCTGTACCGTGATCTCCCGCGCCCTGTCCCGCACCCAGCGGACGTGCAGGCGCCGCAGCTCCCGCTCCAGAGCGCCGGAGATGTCAAAGGACCTGTCGGACACAGGGAACACACGGTTCCCCCGCTCCACCTTCAGCGGTACGCCCAGCCCCTCGAAAAACGCCATGGCGTCCTGGGGCGTGAAGCGGGTCAGGGCGCTGTACAGGAACCGGCCGTTGCCGGGAATATTGGCCATCAGCGTCTCCTGATCGCAGTCGTTGGTCACATTGCAGCGGCCCTTTCCCGTAATATTCAGTTTCTTGCCAAGCCTCTCGTTGGGCTCCAGCAGCGTCACCTGTCCGCCCTGACGGGCGGCGGTGATGGCTGCCATCATACCGGCGGCGCCGCCGCCGATGACTACGATCTCAATCATCGTCCTCTTTCCCGAAGATACCGTACTTCGACCACACCTGTTCCATGTCCGCCAGTGCGGCGGACAGCTCCTCCTTGCGCTGCTTGCCCACCGCCAGTATCAGGGCGTTCAGCAGGCTCAGCGGCGCCGTCATGGAATCCACGAAGGAGATCATATCGCTGGGCGCCAGCAGCGACAGCGTGGCCATCTGGTACATGGGTGACATGGGGCTGTCCGTGATGGCAATGACATCCGCTTTGCGGGCGCAGGCAAACTGCACCGCGTGGATGGCCATCTTGGAGTAGCGGGGGAAGCAGATGCTCAGCAGCACATCCCCCGGCCCGATGTGGACCAGCTGCTCATAGATCTCGCCGGCGGCCGCGCTCTGCACCAGCGTGACGTTCTCGAAGATAAAGTGCATATAAAAGTTGAGGTAGCCCGCCAGAAATGAGGACGAGCGCACACCCAGAATATAGATGTGCTTGGCGTGGAGCAGCTTGTCCACCACCCGCTCGAACTCGTCGCGGTCCAACTCCTCGATGATGTCGTGGATACTGTTCATGTCCCGCTGCATCACGCTGCCCAGAATGTCCCCGCCGCTCATCTGGTCGCTGGACACCTGAATGCGCTGGATGGACGTGAGCTTACCGCGAATCAGCTCCTGCAGCTCCTTCTGCATATCAGGGTAGCCGTTATAGCCCAGCTCTGCCGCGAAGCGCACCACGGTGGACTCGCTGACCTGCGCCGTCTGGCCCAGCTTACTGGCGGTCATGAAGGCCGCCTTATCGTAGTTTTCCAGAATATAATTGGCGATACGCTTCTGTCCCTTGGAGAACGTATCCATGCCGTTCCGTATGGTCTGCAAAACGCTCCTATTCACGTGTATCGCCTCCCGTTATCCTTTGTATTTCCTGCGCTGTCAAGTATCTCCACTTGCCAATTGGGAGGTCGTCCAGCCGCAGGCCGTCCTCCTCCACGCGCTGCAATTTTTCCACATGCAGGCCCAGCCCGGCGCACATGCGCCGTATCTGCCGGTTCTTGCCCTGATGGATGGTGACACGCAGGAGGGCCTGCCCCTCGCGGCGGCAGAGTTCCCGGGCCTGGGCCGGTGCAATGGGCTCGCCGTCCAGCTCCGTGATGGCCATCAGGCGCTCCGCCGCGCCCCGTATGTCACCGCGTACCGTTACCAGATAGACCTTGTCCACCTGATGACTGGGGTGCAGCAGCCGGTGGGCGAAATCGCCGTCGTTGGTGAACAGCAGCAATCCCTCGGAGTCCCGATCCAGCCGTCCCACGGGGTACACCCGTGCGCCGCAGCCGGACACCAACTCCGCCGCCGTATGCCGTCCGTATTCATCGGAGAGGGTGGTGACATAGCCCCGCGGCTTGTTAAGCATCAGGTAGACCCGCCGCGTGTCGGCGGGCAGCGGCTGGCCGTCCACGGTGATGGTATCTGTCTCCGGATCGGCGCGGTCGCCCAGCGTCGCCGGCGCACCGTTGACACAGACGCGCCCTGCGGAGATCCACTCCTCCGCCATCCGCCGCGAGCACAGGCCCGCAGCGGCCAGCAGCTTCTGGAGTCGTTCAGCCATGACACTTTCCCCTCTCTGTCTTTCTCTAACTGTGCAGTGCCGCACATGCCGCCGTCAGCGGCTCCCGCAGGCGCAGCAGCGCCGTCTGCACCCCACGGCGCGGAGCCGTCAGCCGGAAGCCGTAGTCATACAGGGCGGCGTGGTCGGCCCAGTCGTTGCCGTCCTGCAGCGTCACCGCCACCAGACGGCAGCCGTCCCGCTCCGTACAGGATACCAGTGTGCGGCCCGCCGCCTGGGTGTACCCCGTTTTCAGGCCGACGCAGCCTTCCACCTGACGCAGGAGGCGGTTGTGGTTCTCCATGGTGCGCTGGCCGATGGTGACACTGCGGCTGGAGCAGATGCGCCGGAACGTGGGGTTTTCCACCGCCGCGGCGGCCAGCACCGCCATGTCCCGCGCTGTGGAATAGTGGCCGTCCGCGTCCAGCCCATTGGGATTGGCGAAGCTGGTGTGGGCCATGCCCAGCGCCGCCGCTTTCTCGTTCATCAGCGCCACAAAGGGTGTCAGCCCTCCGGCGCACTCTGTCAGCGCCAGCGCCGCATCGTTGCCGGAGCAGAGCAGCAGTCCGTACAGCAGCTCCTCCACCCGCACCGTTTCACCGGCCCTCAGGTACATGGAGGAGCCCTCCGCCATGTGGTCCGGCGTCACGGTGATAACGTCGTCCGGCGCGGCGTGCTCCAGCACCACCAGCGCCGTCATGATCTTGGTGGTGCTGGCGATGAGCATCTGGCGGTCGCCGTTTTTCTCGTAGAGCACCTGCCCCATGTCCGCGTCCATCAGGACAGCAGCCGTGGCGGAGACCTCCAGAGCCTCCGCCACAGCCGGCGTTATGCAGAAAATGAGACATAGGACCCACAAGCCCCGAAGCATTCTGACTGACATTGGGATCACCCTTATACGATAGAATCATCCCAGTATATTCGGCGGCGGGGCCAAGTATTTTGCCTTAGAAGTCCGCTTTTTCCCGCTTCTTGTCGATGAAGCTCTCCACGCGGTCCATGACCTGAGGCACCATCTCCACTACGCGGTCCACCGTGGTGATGGCAGGGGTGCCCACCGGCAGCATGCGGGTCACGCCGTCCTTGACCACCAGGAACGCCATAGGCTCCACCCGCACGCCTGCTGCTGCGGCAGCGCCCACCTTATCCGGCTGCTTGCCGTAATCTCCTCCGCCGCAGCCGAAGCCGAAGCTCAGACGGGACACGGGGATCAGCGTCACGCCGTCCGCCGTGTTGATCGGCTCGCCCACCACCGTGTTGGAGTCCACCATCTGGCGGATCTTATCCATAGAGGCTTCCATCATCGCACTGATAGAGTTCTTCTTCTCGTTGTTTTCCATGCTGTACGCTCCTTTTTTCAGTTAGTCGTATGGGTCGCGTCCGCCGCGGCGGGCGCCTGGTCTTTCGTGTTCCGCTGGGCGGCCTCCCGCTCCCTGGCCGCCTGCTTCTCCTGGGTCTTCTGCGCCTTGCGGAAGGCGCGGAACCATTTCAGGGCGGGGCCGGCAAAGGCAATGCCGATGGACACCAGATCGCCGATACGGAAGCTCAGCCCCACTTCGCCGCTGACGCGGGTCTCGGCGGCGTTAAAATCCGTCTCCAGATGGATGCGGGGGTCCGGCATGCGCGTCAGCTTCTCCACCTCCGGCATCACCGTCCACATGGCAACGTTAGCCCAGCCGTAGGTCTCCGCCACCCGGGCGGGATCGTCGCCGCCGAAGCACACCGACAGCTGCATGGGGTCGATGCGCAGGCGCTGCCGCGTCCGGCGCAGGCCTCGCTTCAGGGATTCCCACAGGGCGGGCAGCGCGCTGCGAATATCGGCGAACGTCAGGCCCAGCGGCAGCTTCTTGTCGGAGGACTTCTTCTCGCCGCCCTCCTTTTTCGCTCCGGACGCCGTCTCCTTTTTGGGCTTTTCCTTTTTTTCTTTTTCCGGCTTGGGCACCAGCTGCAGCCGGATGGGACCTGCTGTGGCCGTGACGCACAGCTCGTCGCCGAAGCGGATGCGCACACCTACCCGCAGCAACAGCAGCAGGATGATCAGCAGCAGAAGTATGCCCAATATCCACAGTGCGACCAACAGGGTCCCCCCTTCCTCTTATTCTCCCTCCGCCGGCAGGTTCCCCTCGTCGTCCAGGCGCATCTGGCCGTCGGCCTCCAGCCCCGGCATCTGCGGCAGATCCTCCAGTGAGTTCAGGTGGAACGCCCGCAGGAACGACTGGGTCGTCCGGTACAGGCGGGGCCGCCCGGGCACCTGCAGCCTGCCGCACTCCTCGATGAGGTGCCGGTCCAGCAGCAGTCCCACGGTGTAGGAGCTGTCCACGCCGCGGATCTGGTCCACATAGGCGCGGGTGGTAGGCTGGTAGTAGGCGATGATGGTCAGTACCTCCAGTGCCGGCTGGCTCAGCTTGGCAGGCTTTCGGATCTCGAATGCCTTGCGGATCTGATCGCCATACTCCGGCGCGGAGCACAGCTGGTAGCTGTCCTCCATTTTCAAAAGGCGGATACCCCGCCGTTCATAGCTGTAATAGTCCTGAAGCCGCTGGAGCACCAGCTCCACCGTGGGGCGGTCCATGTCCAGCGCCACGCAGATGCGGTCCACGGCCACCGGCTCGCCGGAGGCGAACAGGATGCCCTCCACCGCAGCTTCGATCTCTTTCATTTCCCGTGTATCCATGCTTCTCCCCTTACGTCAGTTCTTCCGGCACGTCCCCGTCGCAGGTGACGGTGCAGTCGCTGGCAGAGCCCGCCAGCCGGATCAGGTTGCTCCGGCACAGCTCCAGCACCGCCATAAACGTGGCCACCAGCTCGCTGCGGCTGCGGCTGCCGCGGAACAGCAGCAGGAATCGGGTGATGCCCCCCTGCCGCAGGCGGCGGATGATCTCCCGCGCCTTGGTCTCCACCGGGTACGGCTCCCGCTTCACGATCTCGTCGAAGGCCTTCAGCGGTGGAGCCTCCTCCACCTGACCGCGGCGGTCCGTCACCTCCTGCATAGCCAGGATCAGATCCGCCGGCTCCTGCTGGTACTCGTAGATCTTGCCCCGTTCCATAGGCTCCGGCGGGCGGGTCAGCACGCTACGGCCGAACTCTCCCATGGGGCCCAGCCGCTCGGTGATGTAGCGCACCTTGGCGTAGGCGTCGCCCCGCTTCCGCTCCTCCAGAGACTGGATGAGGGCGTCCATCTCGCTCTGCGCCTCCTCATCCTCCAGACTCAGCAGCATGCGGGTCTTGATATACATCAGGTGGGCAGCCATGGTGATGAACTCACTGGCCACCTCCAGATCCATCTGCTTGCGCTGCTCCAGATACGCCAGATACTGGTCAAGGATCAGCGCGATGGGGATGTCCTGTATTTCAATTTTGTTTTTGCTCAGCAGGAACAGGATCAGATCCAGCGGCCCCTCGAAATCCTCCAGCGGCTCGCTGCCCTTGGTCTGCACCACCCTTTCCAGCTTAAAGATCAGATCGTCCAACGGTTTTGCTCCTCAGAAGCCGACGATGCGGCAGAATAGATCGAACACCCAGCGGATGGCCGCGTCCAGCGCATTGCTGCCGATGCCTACGGAGATGATGATTACCAGCAGCACCATACCGAACTGCTCGTAGCGCATCAGCCAGTTATAGGCGCGGTCCGGCAGCAGCACCGCCACGACCTTGGAGCCGTCCAGCGGCGGTACCGGCACCAGATTGAACAGGCCCAGACCCACCGACAGGGACGCGGTATTCACCAGAAACGTGAACAGCGTCTCCGGCAGCGTACCCGTGGCCAGAGCGCGGAGATAGACCAGCCGCGCCGCCAGCAGAAGCAGCAGCGCCAGCACGAAGTTGGAGACCGGGCCGGCCAGCGCCGTGATCGCCATGCCCTGCTTGGGCTTTTTGAAGTAGTTGGGATTCACCGGCACGGGCTTAGCCCAGCCGAAGCCCGCCACGATCATCATCACAAAGCCGATCCAGTCGATGTGCCGCAGCGGGTTCAGGCTCAGCCGATGAGCCCGCTTGGCGGTGGGGTCTCCCAGCGCGTAGGCAGCCAGTCCGTGGCACGTCTCGTGGATGGTCAGGCACAGGAACACGGCGGTCAGCCGCAGCAGGATACTCTCCAGCGAGCCGAAGTCCAGCGCATTCCAAAGATTTGTCAGATATTGCAAAGGAAGCTCCTCCCTTTCAGAAACGCCGCTTTTCGATAGTTCTCTGTATTATAGCAAATATTCCTCCCGTTGACAAGGAGAAATCCCCCGTCTATTGTCACCGAATTGACCGGTATGTAACCGTTTTGTATCCAACTTCCCACCAATTTGTCTTTTCCCTGTAAGGATGCGTACCAAAAGGTCTGGTATAGTATAGGTACAAAGTAAAACGCAACACGGATCTGACAGAAAGGAGAACACGAATATGGTGAAGATGAATACGATCGCAGGTCTGGTGGTTCTGTGCATGGTGTCCGCTGTGGCAGCGTTTTTTCTGCCCAACGCCGTAGGTACGGTGCTCTCCTTTGTGAGCATTGGCGCGGCGGCAGCCATCGGCGTACTGGCCATCGTGGCTTTCGTGCGGCTGCTCACCCAGCGCCGTGCGTTCTGATACAGGCCCTTCCACCTGTCATCCGACCCCCGCTCTATTCCCGCAGGTCAGGGAACGCGCAGGCGTTCCCTGACCCTTTTACATGGTTGCAAAACGCCGCGCCGCCGGTTATACTGACAGCAAACTCAATGCAAAGGAGAACTGCGTATGAAGGTACGTCTCAACGAGGATCAGGAGATCGTCCGCACCATCCGGGAGGGCCTGCGCCGCACCGGCGGCTACTGTCCCTGCCGCCTGGCCCGCACCGAGGAGAACCGCTGCATGTGCAGGGAGTTCAAGGACCAGATCGCCGACCCCGACTACGAAGGCTACTGCCACTGCCGCCTGTATTATAAGGAGAAGTGACGGATACGCGTACAAAAAGGCTGAGCTTCGCTCAGCCTTTTGTCTTATTTGCCCTTTATCAGCTCCCGCAGGAGCCCGATGGCCGTCAGCACCGTGCCGCCCAGCAGCATGAAGTCCGCCAGATTCCACACAAGGCTCCGCAGCTTCTTCCCCGCCCCGGGGAATCGGACGTAGTCCGTGACGCTGCCCCGCCGCAGCCGGTCGTACTGGTTGCTCAGGCCGCCGGTAAGAGTCAGCAGGATGCCCAGCCGCGCCGGCGCCGTCCGCCGCTCCACATCGGGCAGCAGCAGCGCCGCCGCCAATAGCCAGATCCCCAGCGGTACCCACCGCAGGAGCCTGGGATAGCGGCTGCCCTTGCCCAGAAAGAAGCCCGGGTTCTCCAGATGCGTCAGCTGCAGGAGCTTTCCGCGATACCGCAGCTTTTCGCTGCGTGCCAGCGCCTTCAGCACGCGGTCGCACACCAGCAGCGCCGCCGTGACACCGATGAGTATCCACATGGCACTACCTCCTGCCCCGCCGGATGGTAAAGCCGAACACCAGACCGCACAGTCCGCCCACGATGTGGGTGATCTGGGAGATGCTGTCCTGTTTGAACAGTCCATCCATGATCTCGCCGCCCAGATAGAAGATGACCACCAAAATCAGCGTGACGGGGATCTCGCCACGGCGCATGGCGGTGAAGGAGGACAACACGATCATCATGAACACCACGCCGCTGGCCCCCAGCAGCACGGTGTTGGGGAAGAACACAAAGTGCACCAGCCCCGTGATGAGGGCGGTCAGTGCGATGGTCCAGACCATGGTGCCGCTGCCGTACTTCTCCTCCAGCCCCGGCCCTACCAGCAAAATCAGCAGCATGTTGCTCATATAGTGCTCGTAGTCCGCGTGGCCCAGCACGTGGCCGAAGAACCGCACGTAGGTCAGCGGGTCGGACAGCGATGCGCGGTACACGGAGAAATATTGGTAGGTCGTCGCGCCGTTGGTCCAGTTGCCCAGCAGCAGGGCCAGCAGGCTCAGCAGGGCAAACGTCAGGATCACCGGTGCATTGAAGCGTATCACGATCTTCTTCAACTGGATTCCCTCTTTTCAAATGCGATAAAAGCAAGTATACTATAAGCTGGGAAAAATGTAAACAATGCAAAATGAAGGAGGCCCCTGAACGTGAAAAAATGGTTGAAGGCCGCGCTGTGCGTCCTGCTGGCGATCCTGCTCATCGTGGGCGGCTACGTGGCCTACGTATTCATCGACTATCACCGCATCGGCGACATGGCGCTGACACCCTCCGACGGCGGCGCCGCATCCGTCCGGACGGACACGCCCTACACCGTGTTGTCCTACAACATCGGCTTCGGCGCCTACGAGGACGACTACGGCTTCTTTATGGACGGCGGCACTGAGTCCCGTGCGTGGAGCGAAGAGCGGCTGACGAAGAATCTGTCGGAGATCTCCGCGTTTCTGACGGAGCAGTCGCCGGACTTCCTGCTGGCGCAGGAGGTGGACATCGGCTCCACCCGCAGCTATCAGGTGGACGAGCGGCCCTATCTGGCGGAGGCGCTGGAGGACATGAGCGGCGTGTTCTGCCAGAACTACGACTCGCCGTACCTGATGTACCCCCTGCTGCGGCCTCACGGCGCGTCCCGCTCCGGCCTGCTGACCCTTTCCTCCGCCGCCATCACCTCGGCCGGGCGTGTGGAGCTGCCGGTGGAGGGCGGCTTCATGAAGCTGCTGGACCTGGACCGGTGCTATTCCGTCAGCCGCATCCCCGTGGAAGGCGGTAAAGAGCTTGTCCTTTACAACCTGCATCTCTCCGCATATACCAGCGATGGCACCATCGCCACGGAGCAGCTGAAGCTGCTGCTGGCGGACATGCAGTCGGAGTACGATGCAGGCAACTGGTGCGTGGCCGGCGGCGACTTCAATAAGGATCTGCTGGGCGACTCCGCCGCCTGGTTCGGCGAGGCGGATCAGGAGTACTCCTGGGCACAGCCCATCCCTGCCGGCACCTTCGAGGGACTGGACATCTCTCTGGTAACGCCGCTGGACAAGGATGACCCCGTCCCCAGCTGCCGCAACGCCGACGGCCCCTACCACCAGGGGCAGTACGTCCTGACGGTGGACGGCTTCCTGGTGACGGCCAACGTCACCGCCGAGAGTGCCGTGGTCATCGACACCGGCTTCGCCTGGTCCGACCACAACCCCGTCGCCATGACCTTCACGCTGCGGCCCTGACGGCCGCACCGTGCGATACCCACACGGGCCCGCCCTGCTGCGGGTCCGTGTTTTTTCGGCGAATTTGTATTTTTTCGCAAAAATCTGAAAAAGGGGGTTGCCAAGCTGTCCGTTCTGTGGTAACATACGTCCATCAATTTGATACACCCGATGAGTCGTCCGGAATGTTCAGACCGGACGCGGAGGGTACTCTGGAGAATCCCATTCAATTGGGTGCCGAAGGTGCAAGGCGTTTACCGCGCCGAATCTCTCAGGCAAAAGGACGGAGCTGACAAGTAGTTTTGCTTGCCCCCTGACTTCTCCAGAGTCGCTGCCCTGCAGCGGCTCTTAATTTTTTGGTAAGGAGAATGAACCCATGATCGAATCCACCCTGTTCCCTATCGTTTCCAAGATCAACGAGTACCTCAGCAATTACATCCTCATCTTCCTGCTGGTGGGCGTCGGCCTGTGGTACTCCATCCGCACCCGCTTCGTGCAGGTACGCTGCTTCGGCGAGGGCATGAAGAAGTTCTTCGGTGAGATGAACCTCCGCGGCGGCGCACAGAAAAGCGGTATGACCTCCTTCCAGGCGCTGGCCACCGCCATCGCCGCCCAGGTGGGCACCGGCAACATCGTGGGTGCCTCCGGCGCCATCCTCACCGGCGGCCCCGGCGCCATCTTCTGGATGTGGATCATCGCCTTCTTCGGCATGGCCACCATCTACGGCGAGGCCACGCTGGCCCAGAAAACCCGCATCGTGGAGCCGGACGGCAACATCAAGGGCGGCCCCGTGTATTACATCACCACTGCGTTCAAGGGCGGCTTCGGTAAGTTCCTGGCGGGCTTCTTCGCCGTGTCCATCATTCTGGCTCTTGGCTTCATGGGCTGCATGGTCCAGTCCAACTCCATTGGCTCCACCATGGAGACCGCCTTTGGCGTTCCCTCCTGGATCATGGGCATTGTGCTGGTCATCATCTGCGCCGTCATCTTCCTGGGCGGTGTGCAGCGTCTGGCCGCAGTGACGGAGAAGATCGTCCCCATCATGGCCGGCATCTTCCTGCTGGGCGGTCTGGTGATCCTGGCGGCCCGCATCCAGTACGTCCCCTCCACCTTCGGTATGATCTTCAGGTACGCCTTCCAGCCTCAGGCCATCATCGGCGGCGGCTTCGGCTACGCTCTCAAGACTGCCATCAGTCAGGGTGCCAAGCGCGGCCTGTTCTCCAATGAGGCCGGTATGGGCTCCACGCCCCACGCCCACGCTCAGGCCAACGTAGCTCACGCCCACGATCAGGGTGTCGTGGCCATGATCGGCGTATTCATCGACACCTTCGTGGTGCTGACCCTCAACGCACTGGTCATCATCTGCACCCTGTACACCAAGGATGGCCCTCTGGCCGGCGGCTACACCGGCGACATCACCGCCACCCTGGGCAAGACCAACCTGGCCCAGACCGCCTTTGGCTCCGTATTTGGTGCCAGCCTGGGCGCCAAGTTTGTGGCCATCTGCCTGCTGTTCTTCGCCTTCTCCACCATCCTCAGCTGGAACCTGTTCGGCAAGATCAACGCCAACTATCTGTTCGGCCGCAAGAACAGCAAGCTGTGCAGCGTCATCTATACCATCATCGCGCTGGTGTTCATCTTCCTGGGCACCGTCTCCAGCAGCGACTTCGTCTGGGAGCTTACCGACATGTTCAATAACCTGATCGTCCTGCCCAACGTCATTGCGCTGTTTGCCCTGACGGGCATGGTCATCGCCAGCCTGAACGAGGTGCAGAAGGACAAGCTGAAGGTGTAAGCCCCAGCTTTCAGGTACGTACCGGCCTTCACCGACACAAAGGGGGACCGTTTCCACGGTCCCCCTTTCCCTTTCCGGCGGCTGTCGGGCAGAGCTCGGAGGACGTTTGGACGGCGTCGGAAAATTTCTCGGGTAATTTTGAATTTAGGGGTTGACATTTTTCGCTTTTATGCTATACTAAGCAAGTCGACAGCGATGCGGCAACAAAATATGGGGGTATAGCTCAGCTGGGAGCCCGGTTGAAGCGGTAAACAACCCCCGCACTTAAAACTCAATATTTACACTCTCTTCCATATGGGGGTATAGCTCAGCTGGGAGCGCAAGCAACCGGGTGTGCTCCCCCGCAACGGAGAGTAAAGTCAAAAAATTGAATAGCTCAGAAATCCAGCAAAATCAAGGGTTTCTGGCAACATGGGGGTATAGCTCAGCTGGGAGAGCAAGTCACCAGTAAAGCAACCCGCAATCGCAACGCGGCATCTAAAAAGTTAATATCCCGGAAGTCCAGTAAAATCAAGGGCTTCCGGTTCCATGGGGGTATAGCTCAGCTGGGAGAGCGCTTGAATGGCATTCAAGAGGTCAGCGGTTCGATCCCGCTTATCTCCACCAACAACAGACCGTAAGGCCAACGCCTTACGGTCTTGTTCTATCTACGGTTCAGATACACCTCCCCGCTTCCCGCAACAATTAAATCAAGTACACAATTGGCGTCCATTTTCAATACGAAGATGGGCGCTTTTTTATTTTATCAACGACGGAGGGAAAATAGCTATGAACGACCACAGTAAAGATTCGCAGACTCGCTACCTCAGAGAAGCAGCAATTGTCCTTGCTAAGGAGGGTTTCCAGTCGGACGAAATTCACGCTGACAGGCTGTGTATCCAGCTTGACGGTTCGCCGTTGTGTGAGGTAACTGAGACCGGCGGCGTTGCCTACCGCAATGAGGATATTGACGAGCCAGAACGGATCGCCGCCAAGGACAAGGTATATGAGATCGTCAAGACCACAGCGGAATATATGCGGCAGCTCGAGACGGCGCCCTCTTTGAAAGCCGACGGCCTGGAGGATGGCTACAAGGTGCTGGCCGATTTCAACGGCACTGTGCTGGCCGGAGTCCAGAGCAAACACGGAGTCCACTTTGTCACATGGGATTGGGCCTATGGGCACACAGGCGTATGTCATGGTCACTATTTCATGGAGAACTATGCAGGAGCCAAACAGGACTTTGCCATCCGCTCCGGACTGATTCAAAAGGAACAGCTTTTCACCCCAGAGCAGATGACCGAGATTTATCGCTGCTGTGCAGACTCTGTAGACGGAGATTTCTTTGAACTCACGGGAGAGCAGGAAAAAATGATCCGCAGTGTTCAGCAGCAGATTGAGGAGTGTGTGCCGGATTTGGATGAGCGGATTCGGCAGCAGGAAGAAACCTTGGAACAAGCTGCGCAGGAACAGACAATGTAATATAAAACGGTAATGGCCGGAGTCTTAGCAATAAGATTCCGGCCATTTTTTGTTTCAGAGAGGAGTTCACTTATGACGCGCTATTTTATGCGAGACACGCCGCTGCAGGCGATGGAGCAGCTGATGATGTCTCAGCCCGGTCAAAAGCCCAGAGGCGGTGGAATATACCGCAGCCCATTCCATTACACGCCCAAAGATGTGGCGTGCGAATACTGCCAGAACTATGTCCGCAAGCATCCGTGCCGCTTGTGTGAATGCACCTGCCTGGAGGAACGGATCGAAGCAGGCGTACTGGAACTGAATGAGTTCGTGCGGGACTGCTTCGCACCCTCTATGGGGCCGCAGCTCCGAAAACGGATGCATCAGCAATTCAGAGAAAGAAAACCTCAATTCTTCCTGTCAGACGCCCACCGACGAAGATGGACACACTGGCGAGAGCGCTGCTGGCGCTTGTCCGACCGGAACAAAGCCGCCCTCTTCCTGCTCACGGCATACGAGAGCCTTTGGCGCAGGATGGTTTGGAAGTGCGGGAACGACGGCTTTGACTTTCAAAGCGTCCGTCTCGGAGGAATCGAGCCGGAGCTCTACAGCGTCTACCAGGCGGCGAAGGCCATTGCGGTCGGCTGCTGCAATATCACTCTTGCAGATCTTGCGTCTCCGGAATTGGTCACAGATGAGGCGTTCCACCTGATCACCGGCGCACTGCTGATGGCCAAGTACGGAGACGTGGTTTTGAATTTGGAAAAAGGAGTGAATGAAACATGATGATACAAGCGGTGCTCGGCAATCCGCATCACCCGGAATACGGCGTGGCAACTATCCCGTTCCCCATCCCCCGCGACCAGTACGCACACTGCATGAAGCTGCTGGAGGCATTGGAAATTGGCGATGCGGTCAAAGCCGACTGCCAGGTGCAGGAGATCAACAGCTTTTACTCTGTGCTTAAGCGCACGGAGATGCTCACGGTCAATGTAGAGGAACTGAATTACCTCGCCAAACGGCTGGATAGCTTTGATACCGGCGAAGCCGCACAGTTTCAGGCGATGGCTCACAAGCTGGAGCTTTTTGAACTGAAGGATCTGATCAACCTGACCTTCTGCTGCCAACAGGCCACGGTCATTGCGGATTTTTCAGACCTTGCTGCCATTGGCCGGGACCACTACATGAATCTGCACGGTGGCTGCGCCAAAACGGAGGAACTGGATGCGCTGGACGGTGAGGCAACAGCAAGGCAGCTCATCGAGAGCGGCAGCGGTATGATCACACCCTACGGCGTGGTCTATGATAACGGCATGAAGCTGGAGCAGGTCTACGATGGACAGTTCTTCCCCTGCTACTACTATGAGCCAAATGCCATCACGGTTGCGGTGACCGCTAAGTCCGAGCCAGAGGACACGGAGCATATCACATGGCTGTACCTTCCCATGGCGCAGGAGGAGATCGACCGCACCCTCCAGCGTGCAGGCATCACAGCTCCTTTGGATATCCAGCTTCGGTTGGAGGATACTCAGCTGCCGAATGAAGTGGATGTGCTGCTGGATATGGAACAGGAAAGCCTTGCGGGCCTCAATGTGCTGGCACAGGCAACGGATGAGTTATCCTCGGATGACATGAAAAAGCTGGGCGCTGTGGTAACGCTGGCAAAGCCGCAGAATGCGGAACAGATTAAAAACCTCGTAGAGAATCTCGACCTGTTTGATTTCGCGCCTGGTGCGCATACGCCGGAGGAATACGGCAAGTACATGATCCAGCAGTCCGGTCATTTTGACTACGATGAGAATCTGGATGAGTTCTATGATTACGAGAAGTATGGCCTCCAGCGCATGGGCGAGGAGGACGGAATGTTCACTGACCGGGGCTATATCGCCTACAAGGGCTACACCAGTCTGGCGGAAATCATGGATGGCAGTCAGAGCAGCCATATGGAGATGGGAGGTATGGCATGATCATTCAGGCAGAACTGAAGCGAAAGCAGTCTGAGTACGAAGGCGAAGCCTGTGTTGTGGACAAGGTCATCGAGCTGCCTGTCCAGCGGTTTCAGCAGTTCAGCCGTGCCCTGCTGGTGGATTATGATTTCATCGCAGAGAACAAAAACGCCATTCAGCACGATGATGATGCCAGGCACTGCCTGCTCATCCTCGATGCGGATGGAACAGACGGTGTCCTTGTTGACCCACAGGGCTATAACTACGCCCGGTACAGCGCTTTCGTACCGAATGCCCGCAGTCTGCTGACACCGGATATGGTAATCGACCGCAGTTACCTTTCGCCGGCAGAGCCTTGGCGAGACGAGAGTCGGGATGAAATGCTCCGCATGACATTGCGCGTCGATGGAAAGCCGGACTACACCCTCGTCCTCCCCGCTGATGAGGAATACCTCAACGCTGTGAAGGCTTATCTCGACATCGATGTTTTCGCGGATGCGCTGCTCCATGATATTCGTTTCAAGGTGCCATACATCGGTGAACTGATCTGCGACACGGATTGCCCCGCCGTGGAGGATTACAACGACTTTGCGGAAGCCTTAGAAGGTATCTGGCAGCAGGACGGGATGCTTCTGACCTATGCCGCTGTGTTGGATGCCGAGAAGCCGGAAACTCTGCGTGGAGCTTTAGAGCTCTTGCAGAATCTGGATAACTACCAGCGCATCGTAGATACCTACGGCTATGGTCAGCAGCGCTTGCAGGAAACGCTGGGGTTGGACGATGAGGCCATCTGCGAACTGGACGGTTACATGGACTTTGAAAAGTATGGCACTGACTGCATGGAAAATGACTCTGTGATAGAAACAGAGTTTGGTCGGCTGCGGCGTTTGGAACCGCCCTTTCCGGAACAGACGCAGAGACAGCAAATGTTTCAGTAGCTATTACAGCCGATATGTGCTATGTTGTGTAGCTATACCATAAGAAAGAGGTTAAAATGATGGAAAATATGAGCAGATTCCATATCCGTCCGGCCCGCCCAGATGAGGCGGGCCTATTTTATACTCCGAACCCCGAAGAAGATAAGAGGCGGGGTACCATCGGTCATGTCCGCATGGACTTCGGTCGCAGCGGAAATGAGTTCTGGCATACCTGGTGGCCGAGGGGCCCGGAGGAGCTGAACAGCCCTGTGTTCAAAGCAGAGCTTCAGCAAGTCGTTGACATGATGCGGGAGGACATCCTGAAAAGCCGCTTTTCCATGGAGCGCTTCTGCTATGAACACGGAGGCAAGATCACCGGCGGCTATGTACAGAACTACGGCTACATCGTGGAAACCGAGCATTACCGCTACTGCCTGCGCTGTAATCCGTCCCCTGGTGACTATAACGGGTATCTGACAGCCTATGATCTGGATGTCCAGCGCCAGAACATAGCAAGGGACAAGCCGCTGGTAGGCCGCATCACTTATGCCAATGGCGATACACAGGACTTCACCGATACGGAAGCCTTTCTCAAGTGCCTGCGGGAGGAACTTCCGTACCGCCCGACAACAGGCTTTCGGTATGAGGTGCTGTCCGACGATCCTACCATCCGCAAGGCTGTGGATGATATCGTCTTCGACCTCTACGGCGAGGAAAATCCCCGCCAACAGGAAGATTACGAGCTGCAGCCCGGCCCCAATATGACGCTGGGAGGGATGTGAACATGGAGAGATCGGATAAGCAGCGAAAGCCTGTTGCAATCAAAAACCTTGCTGAACTGAAGCGCTTCATCCAGCCCGGTGTAGAGTTTAAGACGCTCAGCCAGAAAAATCACCCTGATCTGGTGGGACTGACCCGTGTGGTGACCACGGTGCAGACGGTGGGCTTCTATTCCAAGATCAAGGATCAGCCGGAGCATCCCTTCTCAACCTGCAACCACGGCAAGGGCTTCTACACCGATTTTGGGAAAGCCAGCAATTACATCTTTGATGGTACGACGGTCAAGGTGAAGGATACCCGAAAGCAAGATCGCGGCGTGATCTACGAGCTGGAGTTTTACGACAGAGAGCAAAACATGGAGGAAACGATGATGGACAGAAAAATGGTGAATTTTATCAAGGAGCAGTATCCCCCCGGCACCCGCATCCGGCTTAATTCGATGAAGGACCCTTATCATCCCATTCTTCCCGGCACGGAGGGCGAAGTAGACTTTGTGGACGATGAGGGTCAAATTTTCATGAAGTGGGATAATGGCCGCACACTGCCGCTCGCCCCCGGCGAGGACAGCTTCACCGTGCTGCCGCCCAAGCTGACCAGCCTCAAGCTGTATATGCCCCTGACCGCCGATCTCTATGAGCGGAACGAGTACGGCGACTTCGACGACAGCAGCACATTGCTGGAGGGCAGTGAGCTGCGCGGCTATCAGGATCAGATCACGGCGGCGCTGGTGAAAAACCGGATGCCGGAGGAGACCGAGCGAGGTCTCATGCATTGGTATGATGAAGCCGACAGCGTTGACCGCAAGGTACGCTCCGCCGTCTTCACCGTGGAGAAGCGTGACCGGCAGCTCTGGGGCGTGGCGGAATGCCGTGTCGCCGGGGAATTATCCGACACAGAGCTGGAAACCTTAAAGGAATATCTCACTGGGCAGGCTTCGGACGGCTGGGGCGAGGGCTTTGAGCAGCGGGAGATTTCCGTGGATGACGGCGGTGAATTGTATGTCCACCTTTGGAACTCGGACGAGTGGAGCATCCAGACGGAGCAGGAATTATTCGCTCCCAAGCTGGCGGATGGACTGCCGGAGCTGTGCTTCTCCACCCTCCCCGGCACCGGTGAGCTCATCTGCATCAAGCGCGGTGAAAGCGGCTACTACCCCAGTGATTGGAACACGAACGATCCAGCGCAGAACCGTGATATAGCGGACTATAACAACGAGCGGCTTGGCGTTACCCCCGCGCAGGAGAAAGCCATGAAAACGGGTTCCATGTTCGGCTGGGGCGTCCCCGGCGCAGACCCCGCCTGCTATGAACAGAAACA